>DASZRO010000051.1 GCA_035550055.1 Mycobacteriales bacterium
GCCCCGCCCGCTCCGCCTGCGCCGCCGGCTCCGGTCGCGCCGCCCGGGCCACCGCCGCAGCAGTTCGTGGCGGCGCCGCCAGCGGCAGCGCCGGCACCGGTGCCATTTCCGCCGGTCGTGACGCCGCCACCGGTCGTCGCCCCTGTATCGCCGGAGCCGCTGCCGCCGCCTCTCGTGCAGCAGCCGCCGGTGTTCACCGCGGCTCCGATTGCGCACCCGCCGGTCGTGACGGCACCCGTTCCGGTGGCGGTCCCGCCGCTGCCCTCGGCACCGGTCGAGCCGGTGCAGGCGTACGCCCCGCCGCCGGTGCCCGTCGAGGCGCCGCAGGCCTACGTCCCGCCGCCGGTGCCGGTCGCGCCGGTCGAGCCGGTCGAGCCGGCGTACGTCCCGTCACCGGTGCCTGCTGCGCCGGTCGCACCGGTCGAGCCGGTCGAGCCGCCTGCTCCGCCGGCGGGATCGTCGTTCGCGGACCTGCCCTACGTCGTCGAGCGCAAGCCCGTGCCGCCGCCCGCGCCGGTGCCGCCGCCCGCTCCCGTGGCCGCGCCGCAACCATTCGTGCCGACCGGTCAGCCCGCCTCACCCGGCGCTGCCGCAGGGGCGCTCGCCGCGCCGGACCCCATGCAGCCGCCCGCGGCCGCACCGGCGGCAGCACCGACGGCGGCCCCGGCTGTCGCGCCCGCTCAGGAACCCACTTGGCCGTGTCCGGCATGCGGCACCGCGGTGCCGATGTCGTTGGACTACTGCCACTCCTGCGGCGCGGGCTTCCTGTCCGGAGTGAGCGACGGCAACACCGTGCGGGTGCCGCTGTTCGGCGACGTCGCGAAGATCAGCTCCGGGCAGAAGCTCGGCCTCGGGATCGCGGTCGCGTTCGGGCTGATCCTGCTGATCGTCATCCTCGCGACCATCGGCGGCAAGCTTCTCTGAGCGGCGCGCGTACTCAATAGGCTCGCGGTTGTGCAGGTCAACGTGGTGTCCGACGTCCACGGCCGGGCGGACGCGCTCGCACGTGCTGGCGACGGTGCGGACGCGCTGATCTGCCTCGGAGACCTGATCCTGTTCATCGACTATGACGACGCGGCGGGCGGCATCTTCGGCGAGATGTTCGGTGCCGCCAACGCGTCGAAGCTCGTCGAGCTTCGCAGCCAACGGCGCTTCGACGAGGCGCGTGAGTTCTCCCGCGGATTGTGGGCCGAGGTCGGGGACCGGCAAAGTGTCATCGAGGCCGCGGTGCGCCGCCAGTACGACGCGTTGTTCGCAGCGATGCCGACCCCGGCGTACGTCACCTACGGAAACGTCGACATCCCGCCGTTGTGGGGCGACTACCTCCGCGACGGGATCACCGTCCTGGACGGCCAGACGATGGAGCTCGGCGGCCGCCGGTTCGGTTTCGTCGGTGGCGGCCTGCAGACCCCGATGCACACGCCGTACGAGATCGCCGACGAGGACTACGCCGCCAAGGTCGCCGCGGTCGGCGCCGTGGACGTCCTGTGCTGTCACATCCCGCCCGACGTGCCGGAGCTCCTCTACGACGTACGCGCGCGGCGGATGGAGCGGGGCAGCAGTGCGGTGCTCGACGCGATCCGGGACACCCAGCCCGAGGTCGCGCTGTTCGGCCACGTGCACCAGCCGCTCGCCCGGCGGACGAGGATTGGGCGGACCGAGTGCATCAACGTCGGTCACTTCCGCGGAACGGGTACGCCGTTTCGTCTCGTCTGGTGAGTTTTGATGATCTACTGGCCCGGCAGCTGAGGAGGTAGTCGTGGCGGACGAGGCCAGCTCGAGCATCACGATCGCGGCGTCACCGGCGCAGATCATGGCGGTGATCGCCGACGTCGCGGCGTACCCGCAGTGGTCCACCGGGATCAAGTCCGCGACCGTCGACGCGGCGGCGAGTGACGGGCGCCCGGCGCGCGCGACCTTCGTCCTCGACGCCGGTGTGATCAAGGACACCTACACCCTCGCCTACACCTGGGCTGGCGACGAGCGGGTCGAGTGGACCCTCGCCGACGGCGGCACGATGCTCAAGTCACAGGTCGGCTCCTACACGCTGCAGGACAAGGGCGGCCAGACCGAGGTCGTCTACCGCCTCGCGGTGGAGCTGAAGGTCCCGATGCTCGGCATGTTCAAGCGCAAGGCCGAGAAGGTCATCATCGACACCGCGTTGAAGGGCTTGAAGAAGCGGGTCGAGCAGGGCTGACCGCGGCCCACGTAGCCTTTCCCGGGTGCGGGTCCTGCTGTTCACCGGCAAGGGGGGAGTCGGGAAGACGACAACCTCCGCGGCCACGGCGGCGTACGCCGCGGCCCGGGGACACAAGACGCTGGTGCTCTCGACCGACCCCGCCCACTCTCTCGACGACGCGTTCGGCGTAGCGCTCGCTGACACCCCGACGGAGATCGACGCCGGCCTGTACGGGCAGCAGATCGACGCCCAGCGTGCCTTCGAGTCGAACTGGCGCTCGGTGCAGGACTACCTGAGGGACGTCCTCGAGCAGGGCGGCATCGCACCGCTGGAAGCCGAGGAGCTCACGGTGCTGCCGGGCGCGGAGGAGGTCCTGGCTCTGCTGGAGCTTCGCAACCAGGTGGCGGGCGGGCGTTGGGACGTCGTGGTCGTCGACTGCGCTCCGACGGGGGAGACGCTGCGGCTGCTGGCGTTGCCCGAGGCGATGCAGTGGTGGATGCAGCGGGTCTATCCCACCGACCGTCGGGTGCTGCGCAACGTCCGGCCGGTGCTGAGCCACCTGGCCGGCCTGCCGCTGCCGCCGGACTCGGTGTTCGCGGCCGCACAGCGGCTCTGTGACGAGCTGTCGGAGGTGCGTTCGCTCATCGTCGACCCGGCGACGACCTCGGTGCGTCTGGTCCTCACTCCGGAGTCGATGGTCGTTGCCGAGGCGCGCCGGACGTTGACCGCGCTGTCGCTGTTCGGCTACCGGGTCGACGGGATCGTCGCCAACCGGGTGTTCCCCGAATGCGGCCCCTCCGATGCCTGGCGGGACGGCTGGGTGAGCCGCCAGCGTGAGCAGCTGGCCGAGGTCGCCGCTTCCTTCACCGGGATACCGGTCTGGGAGTCGGCGTACGCCGCCGCCGAGCCGCTGGGGCTGGAGGCGCTCGCCGCCTTCGCCGACCAGGTCTACGCCGACGGGCGGCCGGACCCGCTCGAGCCGGTCACCGTCGCCGACCCGTTGACCGTCGAGCAGGTCAGCAGCGACGAGTACGTCTTGGTGCTTGCCCTCCCGCACGCCGACCGGCCCGACGTCGAGCTGGTCCGCAAAGGTGACGATCTCGTGGTGACCGTCGGCTCCTACCGGCGGGTGATCGCGCTGCCCAGCGCGTTGCGCCGTTGCACGGTCGACGGCGCTGCGCTGCGCGACGGCGCGCTGCGGGTGCGCTTCGCGGCGGATCCCTCGGTCTGGAGGGCGATGTGACGGCGTCGCAGCCGGGTCCGCTCGCGGAGGAGGCGGCTCGCCTCGTCGAGGCGATCGGTGAGTGGGCGAGGGGTGCGGTCGGCGATCCGTTGCACGGCGTCGGCGATGGGCCCGAATGCCAGATCTGCCCGCTGTGTCAGCTGCTCGCGCTTGCCCGGCGTACCCAGCCTGAGACCTTCGGCCATCTCGTCGACGCGGCGACGTCGATGATGGCCGCCGTCCGTTCGGTGATCGACCAGCACGACCAGCCGGGTCGGCGCGACCGCGGGGTCGAACGGATCGATCTGGAGTGAGCGGCCTTTCCATCGGAATCGACATCGGGGGGACGAAGATCGCCGCCGGTGTGGTCGACGTGTCCGGCAACATCCTGAGCTCCACCCGTCGGCCGACACCCAGCCAGGACCCGGCGATGGTGGAAGCGCTGGTCGCCGAGGCCATCGGCGAGCTGCGAGCCGGGTACGACGTGACGTCGGTGGGCATCGGTGCTGCCGGTTGGGTCGACGCTTCGCGCAAGACCGTGCTGTTCGCGCCGAACCTCGCCTGGCGCAACACCCCTCTCTACGACGACCTCGCGCGGCTGGTCGACATACCGGTGATCGTCGAGAACGACGCCAACGCGGCGGCGTGGGGCGAGTACCGCTTCGGTGCCGGCGAGCAGGACCCCGACACGGTCGTGCTCACCATCGGCACCGGCATCGGATGCGGGTTGATCATCGACGGCAAGCTGCGCCGAGGCCGGTTCGGCATCGGCGGGGAGCCCGGTCACATGCGCGTCGTACCGGGCGGGCGACAGTGCGGCTGCGGCAACCTCGGCTGCCTCGAGCAGTACTGCAGCGGCACGGCGTTGGTACGCGCCGCTCGTGAGGTCGCCCAGACCCGGCCGACCGACGCGGCTCGGCTGCTCGAGCTGGCCGGTGGCCGGGCCGAGTCGATCGACGGGCCGGTCGTGACGCAGGCGGCACAAGAGGGTGACCCGGCGGCGATCGACTGCTTCGAGGAGATCGGCCGCTGGCTCGGTCAAGGAATGGCCGACATCGCGGTCACCCTCGATCCCGGCAGGTTCGTGATCGGGGGCGGGGTCGTCGACGCCGGCGAGCTGTTGCTGCGGCCGGCTCGGGAGAACTACGCGGCGGTCCTGTCCGGTCGCGGGTACCGTCCGTTCGCCGAAGTCGTGCCGGCGCGGCTCGGTCCGGACGCCGGCATGATCGGGGCAGCGGACCTGGCGAGGACGGCATGAGCGAACTTCGGCTGATGGCCTTCGACGCGGGCCTGGTCACCGCCCATCCGGACGCGGCGTTCGCGGTCGTGAGCGAACATCGGCCCGACGTGGTGGCGATCACCGGTGCGCCGCGCTACCAGCGGTGGCGCTCCAAGCGGGCCAAGATCGCCCGTCAGCTCGGGCTCGTGGTCGCGACCACTGATCGCGTCGGGGGGATGTTCATCGCGACCTCGTTGCGTGTCGATCCGAAACGGACGACTTTTCAGGCTTCGTCGTCATCCGCAGGCACCAGCCCCGCCGTGATCACGATGACCTTCGAGGTCCGAGGTGAGGACTGGCGGGTAGTCCTCGCGGCGACCGGCGGTGCCGCAGAGTTCGCCGAGGAGCCCATCCCGACCGTCGTGGTCGGGGGTGTTGGCGGGCCGGCCGCGATCACCGCCGACCGCGCGCTCACCGTCGTCTCGTGCGGACCGGTCGCGGTGCCCGGCCTGCCGCAGGCCCGCCCGACGCTCGCGGTGCTCGAACGCTGACGAATCAGTCGCGGCGGTAGCCGGGCACGAGCTCGATCGCGAGCTGCTCGAGGAACAGCCCGATGTCGGTCACGATCCCGACCGCCTGCGCGCTGCCGCGGTCGGCGAGCTTGGTCACCGTCGCCGGGTTGATGTCCACCGCGATGAGAGGGACCGACGCCGGCAGCAGGTTGCCCGTCGCGATCGAGTGCAGCATGGTCGCGACCATGATCGCGAAGCCGACGCCCGGCAGTTGCGCGCGCATCGCGCGCTGACCCTCCACGACGTCGGTGTAGACGTCGGGCAGCGGCCCGTCGTCGCGTACCGATCCGACCAGTACGAACGGCTTCTTGGCCGAGACCATCGCGTGCATCACGCCGCGCTCCAGGATGCCGGCCTCGACCGCGTCCTTGATCGAACCGGCGGCACGGACGGTGTTGATCGCGCGGATGTGGTGCTCGTGGCCGTGCGCTGTCCCGGTGCCGACGGTCAGGTCGACGCCGAGCGACGTGCCGAACAGCGCGGCTTCGATGTCGTGCGTCGCCAGAGCGTTGCCGCTGAACAGCACGTCGACCCAGCCGTGGCGGACCAGCTCGACCATCGGCGTGGCGGCACCGGTGTGAACGACGGCCGGTCCGGCGACCCACAGGATGCGGTTGCCGTCGTTCTTGACCTCCCGCATCCGAGCCGCCACCTGGCGTACGACGAGGGCCTGCGGCCGCTCGCTCGACACCGCTGACGACATGAACTCGAAGCGCCCGTCGATGGCGTGATGCTCGACGGCGCGGTGCTCGCGCTGCGGCAGCACGACCTTGACGCCGCCCGCTCCCACGACGATCTGGTCGCCGGCGCGCACGTCGCTGACCGGCACCGTGCGGACCCTTCCGTTCGTCACCAGCAGACCGCAATCCATCTCGGGCTGCTCCACCGGCACCCACTGCCCGCCCAGGCGCACGACGGTCTCGAGGTTGGTGGTGGAGTAGAAGCCGTCGGGGAAGACGCCGTCGGCCGTGGCGGCGACGACCTCCGCCTCGCCGGGCTCCACCAGGTTGACCCCGTGGACCTGCAGCCGCATCAGGATGCGAGCCAGGTTCTCCTCGCTGTCCGCGCCGACGATGATCACCGCGTGCGACTCGTCCTCGTGCGCCTTGCCGAGGTCGATCCGGTCGACGGTGTAGTCGCCGCCGTAGTCGAGGACGTCGTCGAGGACCTTCGCGAGGACTCCGGAATCCATCAGGTGGCCGGTGATCTCGACCGTCTCGTTGACCAGCATCTGATCACCCCTCCCCAGTTTCGCGATGATCAACACCGAAAACGCGCACTAGACCACCGCGCCGTCGTCCCAACCGGAGTCGTTCGGCGGCCGGTCCTTCATGTACCAGACGAGGGCAGCGCCCCCGCCGATGATGGCAAGCCAACCGAGCCAGGCGAAATCTCCGCCGTCGAGCCCGGTCACGAGGATCGCGATGCCGCCGATGATCGCGGCGAGCGCGCCCAGCGTCACCGTGCGGAGCTTGGGCAACGGAGGCGGGGCGGGCGGCACGTAGTGGTCGTCGTCCTCGAGCGGCTCGTACGGCGCGGCACCCATCGACACTCGCGCCTCGTCGAAGGTCACCGGCGGCGAGCCGGCGGCCACGTCCTCCCGGTCGGGCCAGGTCGGCGCGGGGGTCGGTGACCGCAGCGAGGTGAGCAGCTGCTGCCAGGCGGCGTCCACGTCGAGCTCAGGCGAGGTGCCTCCCGAAGGAGCGTCGGACGCCGAGCGGGCATCCGGCTGAGTAGCGTCCGCCTGCTCCTCGGCGAACAGCTGCATCGCACGCGCGGACTTCTCCGCGTCGACGTAGACCCGGTCGGTCAGCTGGTCGGGCAGCCGCAGCTCCAGGTAGCCGCCGCGCGAGGCGGGGGTCGGCGAGGCGTACGCCGCAATGCCTTCGGAACGGAGCGTGTCGAGCAGGGCGTCGGCGACTCGGGGGTCGAGGTCTCCAGCCGCGACGTAGCCGGCGCACCGCAGTCCGTTGTCGCGGGCGCCCGGCCGCGGCCCGGAGCTGCTGTCGGTCACGGTGAGGCGGTTGCCGCGCGGGCATGGACGAACGCGAGGGACCTGTCGATGATCAGCGGCAGATCGTTGTCGAGGGTCGCCACGTGGTAGCTGTCCTCGAGCCAGATGCGCTCCTTGTCGGTCGACGACACGCCGTCCATCACGCGTTCCGAGTTCCCCGCCTCGACGACGTGGTCGTGGCGGCTGGTCATCACCAGCAGGGGGGCGGTGACCTTCGCCAAGTCGTCGTTGGTCAGCCGCCAGAGCAAGGACAGCTGGTAGGCGGCCTTGACCGGCATCCTCGGGTACGCCGGTTCGCTGACGCCGGGTTTCTTGATGTCGCTGCCGATGCCTGCCAACGACGGCACGACGTGGCGCAACAGGGGGAGCAGCTTTGCGTCCTTGCGGGTGGTGAACAGGGAGGGGTTGACCACGACGATGCCGGCGAGATCGTTGCTGCGCTGTTCTGCCAGACGGATCGTGAGGGTGCCGCCCATCGACAGGCCCATCACGAAGACCGACGTGCAGCGCGAGCGCAGGTCGTCGACCGCCGCGTCGAGCGCGGCGTACCACTGCTGCCAGGTCGAGCGGTTCGCGTCCTGCCATCGGGTGCCGTGCCCGGGGAGCAGCGGGACCCGCACGGTCAGGCCCGCCGCCGCCAGTGCCTCGCCCCACGGCCGCATGCTTCCTGGCATTCCCGTGAACCCGTGGCAGAGCACCACCCCGACGGCTCCGCCCTCCGCGGCGTACGGGCTGGTGTCGCTCGGTGAAAGGCCAGCGGTCACCCGTCGATCGTCGCATGGCCAGCGCGTGACGCTCACGCTCGATAAGATCGTCGTTCCGGTTCTGGCATTGCGGTAACCAAACCGGCCTGCTTAGGGTCGGTATGTCGGGTGAGGCCAGGTGCCGCGGCCGCCGTACCGGATTCGTCCTGAGAGGAGGGTTCGCGATGGTCTACTGGTTCCTCAAGCACATCGTGCTGGGCCCGATCCTCAAGACCTTGTTCCGGCCGTGGGTCGAAGGCGCGGAGAACATCCCCGCCTCCGGCGGCGCGATCCTGGCCAGCAACCATCTGTCGTTCTCGGACTCGTTCTTCCTGCCGTTGGAGGTCGACCGCCGCGTCACCTTCCTGGCCAAGGGCGACTACTTCACCGGCCGCGGGATCAAGGGCAAGCTGACCGCGGCGTTCTTCAAGTCGATCAACCAGGTGCCGGTCGACCGCAGCGGCGGTCGGGCGAGTGAGGCCGCGCTGAACAAGGGCGTCGAGATCCTCAGGTCGGGCGAGCTGCTCGGGATCTACCCGGAGGGCACGCGGTCGCCCGACGGCCGGCTGTACCGCGGCAAGACCGGCATTGCCCGCATGGCGCTCGAAGCCGGGGTGCCGGTGATCCCCGTCGCGATGATCAACACCTTCGAGATCCAGCCGGCTGGGCAGGTGCGGCCGAAGATCATGCAGGTCGGCATCAAGATCGGCAAGCCGCTGGACTTCTCCCGCTACGCGGGGATGGAGAGCGACCGCTTCGTGCTGCGCTCGATCACCGACGAGATCATGTATGAGCTCATGCAGCTGTCCGGCCAGGAGTACGTCGACATGTACGCCACCAAGGCGAAGGAAGAGCTGGCTGAGGCGCGAGCGGCTGCCGGCGCGGCGCTCGCGCCCGAGCCGGAGCTCGCCAAGGCTTCCTGACCGCTACGTTTCGCCCGTGACCGTACGGCGGGCGCTGCTGCGCGCGGTCGGCGCCTATCGGTTGCTGACGTTGATCTACGCCGGCGTACTGATGGCGGCTGATCACCGGCAGTACCAGCGGCCCGCGCTCGGCTGGGTTCTGCTCGCCGGCATGGTGGGCTGGAGTGTGGCAGCGACCGCAGGCTACGAACACCTCACGGGCCGCGCTCGGGCGAGCCTGCTGACGGCGGATGTCGCGGTCGCTGTCGGGCTGGTGCTGGCGGGTCTTGCCGTGCAGACCTCGGCGCGAATCGACGCCGGGTCACCGACCCTTCCGGCGGCATGGGCGGCGGCCCCCGTCATGGCGTGCGCGGTGTTCGCCGGGCCGGTCGGCGGCGCCGTGGCCGGGGCGGCCGTCAGTGCCGCGGACATCGCCGAACGCGGCACCCTCACTGCCCACACGTTCAACGGCGTGGTGTTGCTGCTCCTCGCCGGTGGTGTCGGCGGCTACCTGGTCAAGCTGGCCGTTGCCGCCGAGACGTCCGTCGCGCACGCCTCGCGGGCGCTCGCGGCGGTCGAGGAGCGCGAGCGTCTGGCGCGGGAGATCCACGACTCGACCCTTCAGGTGCTGGCACTGATCGCTCGCCGCGGCCGAGAGCTCGGCGGTCACGCGGCGGACCTCGCCGAGCAGGCCGCGGCCCAGGAGGTCAGCTTGCGCGCCCTCGTCTCGTCGGCCCCGACGGTTTCGGGCGCGGACAGCGACCTCCGCTCCGGGCTCTTGGCGCTGACTTCCGCCCGGGTGAATGTCTCGACGCCGGCCGAGGCGGTGACGCTGCCGGCCACGAAAGCCGAGGCGATCCTGGCCGCGGTCGGGGAGGCGCTGGTGAACGTCGAGCGCCACGCCGGGCCGGATGCGCGCGCGTGGGTGCTGGTGGAGTCCGACGATGTGGCGGTGGTCGTGTCCGTGCGCGACGACGGCGCCGGGGTGCCGTCCGGTCGCCTGGAGGCGGCGGCCGCGGACGGCCGGCTCGGCGTGGCGCAGAGCATCGTCGGGCGGGTCGAGGCGGTTGGTGGCAGCGTGACGATCGAGTCGCGCGCCGGAGCGGGGACGGAGGTCGAGATCCGTGTGCCCCGCTGAGCCGGTTTTGCGCGTGATGGTGGTCGACGACCATCCGATCTGGCGCGATGCGGTAGCCCGCGACCTCGAAGCGGCCGGCCTGGATGTCTGCGGGACAGCGTCGGACGTCGCGCAGGCCGTCCGCGTCGCGAAGGCGACGCGGCCTGACGTCGTCGTCCTCGACCTCCAGCTGCCCGACGGGTCCGGCGTCGACGTCGCGCGGCAGCTCGCCGGCCTCGACCCGACGCCGCGCATTCTGGTGTTGTCGGCGAGCGGCGAGCAGCCCGATGTGCTCGACGCCGTCGCCGCCGGCGCCACCGGCTACCTCGTGAAGTCGGCGAGTACGGCGGAGCTGGTCGCGGCGGTACGCGCCACCTCGCGTGGCGAGGCGGTGTTCACGCCGGGTCTGGCCGCCTTGCTGCTGGGCGAGTACAACCGGTTGTCCGGTGCGGGTGAGGACGGCTCTCCTTCGCTGACCCCGCGCGAGACCGAGATCCTGCGGTTGGTCGCGAAGGGCTATACGTACCCGCAGATCGCGGAGCGGCTGGTGCTGTCGGTGCGTACCGTCCAGAACCACGTGCAGAACACGCTGACCAAGCTTCAGCTGCACAACAAGGCCCAGCTGGTCCGCTACGCGATGGAGCAGGGCCTCGATGCCGAGGACTCAGCCGACTAGTCGTCTTCAGGTACGCCGTCAGCACCTGGCCGTTCTAGGTGAGCGTGCGGCGGACCGCGTCCAGCCACCGGGCGTACGACGTGTCGTCGCGCTCACCCGGCTCGAAGCGCCGGTCGAGCCGCCAAGTGGCCCCGACCTCGTCGAGCGATGACCAGACGCCGGTCGCGAGACCGGCGAGGAACGCAGCACCGAGCGCCGTCGTCTCGGCAACCTGGGGACGTCGTACCGGGATGTGCAGCTCGGTCGCCTGCAGCTGGCAGAGCAGGTTGTTGGCCGATGCGCCGCCGTCGACGGACAGCTCGGGGATCGGGATGCCCGCGTCGCGAGTCATGACGTCGACGACGTCGCGGACCTCGAAGGCGATCGCCTCCAACGTGGCGCGGACGAGGTGCGCCCGCGTCGTGCCGCGGGTGATGCCGGTGATCGTGCCGCGGGCGTCCGGGTCCCAGTGGGGCGCGCCGAGACCGGTGAGCGCCGGCACGAAGACGACGCCGCCGGAGTCCGGCACCGTCCCCGCGACCGCTTCGGTCTCCGCGGCGGAGCTGATGATCCCGAGGCCGTCGCGCAGCCACTGCACAGCGGCTCCGGTGACGAAGATCGCGCCCTCGAGGGCGTACACCAACCCGCCGCCGATGTCCCACGCCACCGTCGTGAGGAGTCCGGCATCGGATCGGACGGCGGTCGCGCCGGTGTTGACGAGGATGAACGAGCCGGTGCCGTACGTGCACTTGCTCTCGCCCTCGCCGAAGCAGGCCTGACCGAACAACGCCGCCTGCTGGTCGCCGGCGATCCCCGCGACCGGCAGGTGCAGGCCGAGGAACGCGTCGGGGTCGGTCCGGCCGAGATCGCCGCTGGACCGGCGTACTTCGGGCAACGCGCCCATCGGTACGCCCAAGAGCGCGCACATCTCGTCGCTCCACGTCCCGGCGTGGATGTCGTAGAGCAAGGTCCGGCTGGCGTTGCTCGGGTCTGTGACGTGCTCGCGTCCGCCGGTGAGGCGCGCGACGAGGTAGGAGTCGACCGTGCCGACGACCGTGCTGCCGCTCGTGACACCCGCCCACGCGGGGTCGTGCTCGGCGAGCCAGGCGAGCTTCGTGCCGGTGAAGTAGGGGTCGAGCCGCAGGCCGGTGAGCTCGCTCACCCGCGCCTCGTGGCCGGCGTCACGGAGGCGGTCACAGATCTCCGTCGTACGACGGTCCTGCCAGACGATGGCGCGGCGTGGCGCCGCGAGGGTCCGTCGATCCCAGACAACCGCGGTCTCGCGCTGGTTGGTGATGCCGATGGCAGTAGGGGAGTCGGGACTTTCGGCGAGAGCAGCGCGGCAGGCACGCAACGTCGCCTGCCAGATCTCCTCGGGCTCGTGTTCCACCCATCCGGGCTCGGGGAAGTGCTGCGGGAACTCCGAGTAGCCGCGGGAGGCGATCCGGCCGTCCTCGGTGACGACCAACGCGGTCACGCCCGTCGTACCGGCATCGATGGCGAGAACAGGCACGGGACGACCCTAGGCGGTTGGCCGTAGGGTCGGCGTATGCGGATCGGAGTGCTGACGGGTGGCGGCGACTGTCCGGGCCTCAACGCGGTCATCCGCGCCGCGGTGCGCAAGGGGACGCAGGTCTACGGTCACGAGTTCGTCGGGTTTCGCGACGGCTGGAAAGGCCCGCTCGAAGGCCTCACGATGCGCCTCGACGTCGAAGCGACGCGGGGAATCCTGCCGCGGGGCGGCACCATCCTCGGCTCGTCGCGGACCAACCCGCTCAAGGTCGACGGCGGCGTCGAGACGATTCGCGGCAACCTCGCCGCGGCCGGCGTGGACGCGCTGATCGCCATCGGCGGCGAGGACACACTGGGGGTGGCGACGGCGCTCGCCGCAGCGGGCCTGACGGTCGTCGGCGTTCCCAAGACGATCGACAACGACCTCGGCGCCACCGACTACACGTTCGGCTTCGACACCGCCGTCCAGATCGCGGTCGACGCGATCGACCGCCTGCACACGACCGCGGAGTCGCATCACCGGGTGCTCATCGTCGAGGTGATGGGCCGGCACGCCGGTTGGATCGCGCTGCACTCCGGCCTGGCCGGCGGCGCGAACGTCATCCTGATTCCCGAGCGCCCGTTCGACATCGACCAGGTGTGCGCCTACATCGAGCGCCGCTTCGACTCGCACTACGCGCCGATCGTCGTCGTCGCGGAGGGTGCGGTGCCGGCGGAGGGAACGATGGCGCTGCAGGACCAGGGCGTCGACTCGTTCGGTCACGTGCGACTCGGCGGCATCGGCGCGGTCCTGGAACACGAGATCGCCTCGCGGACCGGCAAGGAGGCACGCGCCACCGTGCTCGGTCACGTGCAGCGCGGTGGCACGCCGACCGCCTACGACCGCGTGCTCGCGACCCGGTTCGGGCTGCACGCCATCGACGCGGTCCACGACGGCGAGTCCGGTGTCATGGTCGCGCTGCGTGGCACCGACATCGTGCGGGTGCCGCTGGCGGAGGCGACCCGCGAGCTGAAGACGGTGTCCCTCGAGCGGTACGCCGAGGTCGAGGTCTTCTTCGGCTGACCCGCCGCTCGCGTTCTCAGAACTGCTGGGTGAAGAACGCGTGCACGGTGTGCGGCCCGTCGGTCGCAGTGACGATCCGCTGGCCGGGTAGGAGCGCGTTGGCGACGACGCTCGCACTCCAGGTGCCGTCGCTGTTGACCCTGGCGCTGGTCTGCGGCCGGGCGGCGTAGGAGACGAACACCCGGGTGTTCGGCACCCATCCGGCGCCGGTGACGGTGAAGTCGCTGCCGGACCGGCCGGACGACGGCGACAGGGTGATCGTCGGGTGGTAGACGACCTGGGTGGGGGGCGCGCTGATCGTCGCGGTCGGGGGCGGCGCGAGGGTCGGGGAAGCGGTCGGCGAGGCCGACGCCGTCCGCGTGTGCTGCGGGGAGGGTGAGACGGAGAACGCCGGGACGACCGGACTCAGGCTCGGCGTCGGGATGTCGGCGAACGGACTGAGGTTGTCGTTGCCGGTGCGGCTCAACGCGCCGATGCCGACCCCGAGCGCGACAGCGAGCAGCAGCGCGAGCACGACCACCACCGGGGAGACCAACGGGCCCGGGTCGTGGTCTTCGTCGACGGCGCGCAGCACCGCGTCGTGACTGGGCAACGCGGCGATCGCCCGCTCGGAGATCCGCTCGAGCATCGCCTCCCGCGCGTCGTCGTCCATCGCGATGATCGGCAGTCCGGCGGCAAGGCGACGTCCCCGAGCGAGGGTCTCGAGCATCTCCTCGCAGGCCGGGCAGTTCGACACGTGCCGGCGCAGCGGGGCGGCTCTCGGGGTGTCGAGGCTGGCGTCGGCCAGCCGGCTCAGTGACGTCACGTCGACGGTCGTCCGGCCGGAGTGCCCTGCCAGGTTCGGGGACGGCGTGGCGTCGTGGGCAGCGACCAGCGCGAGCCTGCCGGCGGCGGTGAGATCGGCGGCGCTGTCCTGGCCGCGTCGCAGCGCGACGCCGACCGCCTGCGGCGGCAGGTCGTAAGCGTCGCGAAGGACGACCGCGTTGCGCTCCGGATCGCGCAGCCCGTCGAGTGCCGCCCGGACCCGCTGCTCGGTCTGCGTCCCCGCCAGGACGCTCGCCGCCTCCTCGTCGGCGGCCGCCTCGTCAGCGCGGGCGGTCGACGTCATCTCGAACGCCCGCGCGAACCACCAGCCCGCCAGGTCGATGACGGTTTCCGGCGCGTTGACGACGGTGTCGAGCAGCGCCAGGGCGTGCGTCTCGAGGATGTCGATCGCCTCGAGCGGCGGGATGCCACGGCGGCGGAGCAGGTCGTTGACCCGGTCGGCGTAGACCCGGATCGCGCTGATGAAGTCGTCGGCCGACACGAGAGCGACCAAGTCCCGCGGCACGCGGCTACCTTATGGCCGGGATCTGAACAGGGCTGGAGGCAACACGCGTGGGCGACATCGGCGCAGGCCGCTCGGACACCGTCGACCTTCGCAGTGACACCGTCACCCGTCCGAGCCGGCAGATGCGCGAGGCGATGGCCGCCGCGGAGGTCGGTGACGACGTGTACGGCGAGGATCCGTCGATCGCGGCCCTGGAGGCCGAGGTCGCCGCGATGTTCGGCCACGGGGCAGCCGTGTTCGTCCCGAGCGGAACGATGGGCAACTTGATCTCGTTGCGGCTGCTCTGCGGCGAGGGTGACGAGCTCATCTGCGACGCCGACTCGCACATCGTCAGCTACGAGGCCGGTGCCGCGGCGGCGCTCGGGGGCATCCAGACCCGCACCCCGATCGTGTCGCGCGGCTTGCTGTCCCGCGAGGTCGTGGAGCCGCAGCTTCGAGCGGCCGGCTACCACGCCGTCCCGACGACCGCGGTGGCTGTCGAGCAGACGCACAACCGCGGCGGCGGCGCGATCTATCCGCTCCAGACGTTGCGCGATCTCCGAGCCCTGGTGGACGAACGCGCGCTCACCCTGCACTGCGACGGTGCGCGGATCTGGAACGCGCACGTCGCCACCGGCGTGCCACTGGCGGACTACGGCGCGCTCTTCGACACCATGTCGGTCTGCCTGAGCAAGGGCCTCGGGGCGCCGGTCGGCTCGTTGGTTCTGATGCGTGACGCGCACCTCGAGTCACGGGCCCGCGACCTGCGCCACCGGCTGGGCGGCGCGATGCGCCAGGCGGGTGTCCTCGCCGCAGCGGGCAGCTATGCCCTGCGCAACAACATCGCGCGGCTGGCGGAGGACCACGCCAGGGCCAGGCGCCTCGCGGAAGGAATCGCCGAGGCGGCGCCGGGCGTGACCGACCCTGCCGAGACCGAGACGAACATGGTCGTCCTCGATCTCGCGGACGGCTCCGTCGACGGCGCAGGCCTCGCCGCGGCCTGCAAGGAGGCCGGTGTGCTGGTCTCTGTCGTCGGCCCGCAGCGAGTCCGCCTGCTGACCCACCTCGACGTGGACGACGAAGGGGTCGACCGAGCGCAGCGGGTCATCGCGGGCGTGCTGGCGTAGCGCCGCGTCAGCGCACCGTCGCTACATCGTGACGACGGTGCGCCCCAGCGCCGGAGGCATCTCCTGGACGGCCTTGGTCAACGCGGCGAGATCGACGTCGACGAGCGCCTGTGGTCCGTCGCAGAGTGCCTCTCCGGGCGCGGGGTGCAGGTCGACCATGATCGCGTCGGCCCCGACGGCGATGGCCGCTCTGGCGAGCGGCACGACCAGCTCGCGCTTGCCCCCCGCGTGTGACGGGTCGACCATCACCGGCAGGTGTGACAGCGAGTGGATCACCGGCACGGCGCTGATGTCGAGGGTGTTGCGGTAGGCGGTCTCGAAGGTACGGATCCCGCGCTCGCAGAGCACGATGTCGAGGTTCCCGCGCTGGGCGATGTACTCCGCCGCCATCAGCCACTCCTCGATCGTGGCGTTGAACCCGCGCTTGAGCATGACCGGCTTGCCGGCGCTGCCGACCGCCTGGAGCAGCGCGAAGTTCTGCATGTTGCGGGTGCCGATCTGCATCATGTCGGCGTACTCGGCGACCAGCGGCACGTCGGCGGCGTCAACCACCTCGGTGACGATCGGAAGCCCGGTCGCCTCCCGCGCGTCGGCCAGGATCTTCAGCCCGGCCTCGCCGAGACCTTGGAACGCGTACGGGGAGGTGCGGGGCTTGTAGGCGCCGCCGCGCAGCAGCACCGCCCCGGCCGCCTTGGCCATCTCGGCGGCGGCGAGGGTCTGCTCGCGGGTCTCCACCGCGCACGGCCCGGCGATGAGGGTGAACGTGTCCGGGCCGATCGGCACCCCGCCGACCTTCACCGTCGAGGTCTCCGGATGGTTCTCCCGGCTGACCAGCTTGTACGGCGCGGAGATCCGGACGACGTCGCTCACTCCGGGCAGGGCGCCGAGGCTGAGCGTCTCGAACCGCTCGACGTCACCGACGAGACCGACGATCGTGCGGTGCACGCCGCGGCTGACGAACGCGGAGCCGCCGGCTGCCTCGACCGTCTTCACGACGGTCTCGACCTCCTCGACGGTCGCGTCCGAGGTCATGACCACCACCATCGCCTGTCCCTTCCAAGGACGTCGTGTTGACAGCAACCTTTGCCATCAAAAAAGCCCCGGGCGGTTGCCCGGGGCTCGTCAGTGCGGAGTGCGCGCGCTACTCCACCCGATCGAGCATCAGCCCGGACCCGGTGAAATAGCCAAACCAGCGCGTCACGGAAATGATGTTACTCGAAACGCTGGACGAGCGCATCCCTGGACTTCCTGGGGCCCAGCTCGACCGTGTACATCGCCGCCAGCACGAGCACACCGCCGATGACGATCCGCGGTCCGAGACGGTCGCCACCGACCGTCACTCCGAAGATCCCGGCGAACACCGGCTCCATCGTCAGGACCACCGCGGCGCGGGTCGGCGCAAGCTGTGCCTGTGACCAGGTCTGGATGAAGAAGGCGACGGCGGTCGCGAACAGTGCGGTGAACACGACCGCCTCCCACGCCTTGGCGTCCGGCGGCGGCGCCAGCGAGTCCGGCGCCGCGCACACGATCGAGAGCACGGCAACCGTCGAGAGCTGCATCACGGCCAGTCCGGCGGCGTCGTAGGAGGGCGACCACTCGCCGAGGCCGAGGATGTGCAGGGCGAACAGCAGCGCGCACAGCAGCGTGATGGCCTCGCCGTACCCGATCGAGAACCCGTGCAGCGAGATGACGCCGAGGCCTGCGGTGGCCAGCGCGACGCCCACCCAGGTGAGGGCCCCCGGTGGTCGGCGCAGCGCGATGGCGGCGCACAGCGGCGTGAACACGACCAGCAGGCCGGTGAGGAAGCCCGACACGGTCGCACTGGTGCGTTCCAGGCCGACCGTCTGGGTGATGTAGCCGGTGCCGAGCGCGAGGCCAAGGACGACGCCGAGGATCTTGCCCCGCCGGTCGAGCCGCGACAGCGCGCGGGGTCGTGCCGTCGCGATCGCGATGGCCGCGATCGTGAACCGCCATGCCAGGAAGTCCATGACCGGCATGCGCGAGACGGCGTCCTTGACGACGACGAACGTCGAGCCCCATACGGCAGTCGCCGCGACCAGCAGAAGAGTCGCCAGCGCCGGCTTCGACAGCTTCATGGCGCGATCGACGCTAGCGGCCGCGGCCGCGAGCTCGTCCGCGCTAGCGTGCGCAGCGTGGTCGACACCCTCGAGCTCGGTCCGCCCGAGCCTTCCGGCGACAGTGAGATCTCCTATCCGACGGGGCCGAGTCAGCTGCAACGGATCGTCGGGCTGGTCGCCGTGCCGGCGGCGCTCGGGATCGCGTCGCTGGTCGTCGCGATGGCGTCGTTGATGGTCATCGACCCCGCCAGCGAGATCGGCGACATCGACCTGTTCACACAGCGGGCCAACCTGGACGGCAACCTGCTGGAACTGCGGTGGTCGTCGGGGTTACGGGCGTTGGCGGCGTTGGTCGCACTCGTCGTCGCCGTGGTGGCGGCGCGGATGCTGGTCGGGCGGCGGGCCCGGGTCCGCATCGGCGTCGCGGCGCCGGAGGCAGACGATCCGGCCAGCCTGGACGCTCTCGAAGCGGCGGCCGTCGCGGCGCTGCCGGTACCTGCCCGGGCCGACGCGACGATCGTGGGCGCGGCGATGTTGGTGAGCCTGCTGTCGCTGGCCTTCAACGTCGCAGCGTTCGGGTACGCGATGGCCAGCCACCTGCCACAGACACAGCCGACCCAGCTGGGCTTCTAGCCGCTGCCGTCGCCGTTCGACGTACGACGGCGCAGCCGGTCAGTAGTAGTCGATCTCGATCGTCGTACCGACCTTCTGCTTGCCGAGCGGAGTCTCGCGGAACACCTGCTGAGGTCCGCCCGGCGCGAACTGCTCGTCGTCGACCTTGAAGCCGGCGGCCTTCAGCGCGTTGATCGCGTCGACCAGCGACTCGCCCTCGACGTTCGGCACGTCGACGTACTCAGGCCCTTCGGACACGACGAGCTTGATGATGTCGCCCTGATGACGCTCGACACCGCCCCCGGGCACAGAGGCGATGACGTCGCCCTTCGCCACGGTGTTGCTGTAACGCTGCTGGTCGGAGTCGACGAGGAAGCCGAGTGAACTGAGCTCAGCGGTTGCGGCCGCGACCGACTGCCCGTCGAGATCGTCTGGCACCGCGACCGGCTTGGGGCCTTTGCTGACGAAGAGGATCACGCTGGAGCCGGCTTGGACTTCCTGCCCGACCGGCTTGTCCGTCTTGATCACGAGACCTGACTTGAGGGTCTCGTTGTAGACGTGGTCCTCGCTGCTGACCGTCACCCCGACGGCGCGCAGCGCGGCGGTAGCCGCGGCGACGGTGTCTCCAGACACCGACGGGATGTGCGCGGGACCGAGCGAAAGCCGCAGGCTCACCGTCCCGCCGTGGCCGACGCGGTCGCCGGGGCCGGGGGACTCGACAGCCACTTGGTTCTGCGCGTACTGGTCGCTGTAGACCGGCTTGAGCCATTTCGCGTGAAGCCCGGCGCGCTTCAAAGCGGCGTCGGCCGCCGGCCTGGTCTCGCCCAGCAACGCGGGCGCGTGTGTGTAGCGGCCGAGTGCGAAGTACCAGCCGAGCACGCCGGCGGCGACGATCAGCAGGCCGACCAGTCCCGCCACGATCCAGCCGCGCCGCCCGAACCGCGGGCCGCTCGCCGACCTCTGTCCACGGTGCCGGGTAGGACCTTGCGGTGGTGCGGCGTCGGCGACGGAGCCCGCCGCGACCGCCTGGGTGAGCGCGTTCGTCGGCGTCGGCGGTGGCGTGGTCGCCGCCAGTGGAGCGGTGGCCGTCACCGGCAGCCCCGGCACCGCGGCGTGGAGCGAAAGCTTGTCGCGGACGTCGACGAGCGAGTCGTGAAGCTCGTTCGCGTCCGTCGGGCGCTGAGCAGGGTCCCGGGCCGTCGCCCAGGTGACCAGCGCGTCGAGCTGTGGCGGGATCCCGGGGGTCCGGGTGCTCGGGGCCGGCACGTTCTGGCTGGCGTGCTGGTGGAGCACGGCGTATGCGCTGTCGCCTTCGAACGGCGTGCGTCCGGTCAGCAGCTCGAACATCAGCACGCCGGCGGAGTAGACGTCCGAGCGTTCGTCGGCGGTCCCGTGCTCGAACTGCTCGGGTGCCAGATAGGCCGCGGTGCCGAACAGCACGCTTCCGGTGGTGGTGACGGTGCTGCCGGCGACGGCGCGGGCGAGGCCGAAGTCGGCGACCTTCACGCGACCGTCCGCAGTGAGCAGCACGTTCTCGGGCTTGATGTCGCGGTGAACGAGGCCTGCTCGGTGCGCCGCCGCGAGCGCGGCGAGGACGTGATCCATCACCGCGAGGGTCTCGCCGGGGGTCAGCAGCCCCCGGTCCCGCAGCACGGCACGCAGGTTCGCCCCCGGCACGAACTCCATGACGAGGAACGGCCGGTCGCCGTCGGTGCCCTGGTCGTAGACGGCCACCACGTCGGGATGGGAGAGCCGGGCTGCCGCCCGAGCCTCCCGCTGGAACCGCGCGAGCGTCTCGTGGTCGCCCGCCAGGTGGGCGTGCAGAACCTTGACCGCCACCCGACGTTCGAGGCGGGTGTCAGTGGCGAGGTAGACCGACGCCATGCCGCCGTGGGCGATGAAGGAGTCGACGGAGTATCTGCCGTCGAGCAACCGACCGACCATCGGATCGACCGGCGGGGCATCCATCACGCCGATTCTAGGTGGAGTGACGAGCTCAGAAGCGGTCACGAAGCGCCATCACGTCCGCGACGTATCGCCTCGTCGAGCGGAACATTCCGTTCTCCCGCACCGACTGAAGACCTTGGTAGTAGCCCGCGACAGCGCGCCGTTCGCTTTTCGCCTCGTGTGTCAGCACTGACAGCAGCGCGACGCCGGCGGTGACGTTGTCCCGCGCGTCGAGCAGGTCGAGGTCGCGATGCACGACGTCGGCGGACAGGTACGCCGCGGTGTAGGGCATCACCTGCATGGCTCCGATCGCCCCGACGGGGGAGACCTCGCGCATGTTGAAGCCCGACTCCTGCCACGAGATCGCCAGGGCGAGCCGGTCGTCAAGACCCCATGCCTCGGAGGTGGAGCGAATCAGGGCCGCGACGGCGCTGCGCGAGGGCTCGGGGTGCCGGTCGAGGATCCGCAGCTCCCGATTCGCCGCGCGGGTGGTGGTGCTCCCTCGCCCGGCGACACGGTGCGGGATCGCCAGCCGCTCGCCGAGCTCGATGACCAGCGACTTCGGTAGATGGTTGCGGCGCGCGATCGCGGCGGGCCTGACGTGGTAGCGGGCGGCGAGCCCGTCGACGGTGTCCCCGACGACGACCGTGTGCCAGATCGTCGTGACATGCGTCGAGTGCACGCGCCGGTGCCCGTGGTAACGGTGCCCGGTCGGCACCCGCAGCGTCTGACCGGCGTAGATCAGGTCACCGTTGCCCGGCAGGTCGTTCAGCTCGATCAGCCGGGCCACCGTCGTGTGGTAGCGAGCCGCGATCGCGGAGAGCGTGTCCCCCGGATGCACCCGGATCAGCGTGATGCTCGACGCCGAAGCGGTCACCACGGCGGCGAGGACCAGGGGCAGCACCACGGCACGGCGTCGCCAGATGCGGTCGGCGCTGCGGCGCGCGGCGGACGTCTCGCGCGGGGCAGCGTGACGCGCGCGGTGAGCACCGAACATCGAGCTGCTCCTAGCCTTGGAAAAACCAGCGCTCGGGGAAGCGGGCAGCGTGTCGATCAACGTAACGCGCGAGTGGCGGATGGGGCGTATGTGACACGCCGTCTGCGACGATCTGACGCATGTCGACGGACTGGACGGTCCTGGCGCTCCCGCCGCTGGACCTCGATGTGCTGAAGATGATCTTCGCGGAAGTCGACGCCGAGGTAGTCGTGCCGGCCGAGCGCACACCGGCCGCCGCGATCGAGGCGGTTCGCGACGCCGACATCGTGCTCGGCGACTGGACGGCCACGCTTCGAGTGTCCGAGGACCTGGTCGCCGCCGCCCGACGCCTGTCGTTCGTCCAGCAGCCGAGTGCCGGCGTCGATGCGGTCGATGTCGCGGCGTGCCGCAGCGCGGGCATCCCGGTTGCCAACGCAGGCAGCGCCAACGCGGTGAGCGTCGCCGAATGGTGCCTCGGCGCAACGTTTGCGGCGATGCGATCGATGGCCTTCGGCGATCGTGAGATCCGGGCTGGCGGCTGGCCGCAGCTCGAGCTCGCCGCTCGCGGCGGCGGCGAGCTGTCCGGGCGCCGTGTCGGCATCGTCGGGATGGGCCGGATCGGTCGCGAGTGCGCCACGCGCTACGCCGCTCTCGGTTGCGACGTCGCGTACTGGAGCCGCACCCGGCGCGACGACCCGGCGGACTGCGGCGGCGCGCGATGGCTCGAACTGGACGACCTCTTGGCGCACGCCGAGGTGCTCGTGGTGGTGATCGGCCTCGGCGACGTCAGCCGCGGCTTGATCGGGCCCGATCGCATCGGGATGCTGCCGCCGGGGGGTTACGTCGTCAACGCGGCGCGTGGCGGGATCGTCGACGAGTCGGCTCTCCTCGCGGCTGTCGAGTCCGGCGCGCTGGCCGGCGCGGCACTGGATGTCTACGACGTCGAGCCGCTGCCGGCCGACTCGCCGCTTCGTCGCGACGACCGGATCCTGCTGTCGCCACACGCGGCGGGCGCCACCCGGCAGGCGCAGGCAAAGCTGATCCAGGCCGTCGTCGCCAACGTCAAGCGGGCCGTCGACGGCGAGCCGGTCGTCGACGTGGTCAACGGCGTCGACCCGGCGGTCCGGCGCCGCTAGTCGCCGCGCATCACGCCCTCGACGGGCGACGAGGCCCTGGCGTGGCGCCGGCGTGGAATCCGGCCCGCCGCGTGGGCCAGCCGGCCCGCCTCGACGGCCTTCGCCATGGCGGCGGCCATCTGGGCCGGCTGTTGCGCGCGGGTCACCGCGGACGCGACCAGCACCGCGCTGCAGCCGAGCTCCATCGCGAGCGCGGCGTCGCTCGCCGTACCGATTCCGGCGTCGAGCACGACCGGCACCGTCGCGCGTTCGGCGATCATCGCGATGTTGTGCGGATTGCGGATCCCCAGGCCCGAGCCGATCGGTGCGCCCAGGGGCATCACAGCGGCACATCCGGCGGCCTCCAGCCGGGCGGCGAGAATCGGATCGTCGTTCGTGTACGGCAGTACGACGAACCCGTCCGCGACGCAGCGCTCGGCGGCGTCGAGCAGCTCGATCGGGTCCGGCAGGAGCGTGTGCTCGTCACCGATCACTTCGAGCTTGATCCAGTTCGTCTCCAAAGCTTCGCGAGCCAGTCGCGCGGTGAGCACGGCCTCGGCGGCTGTCGCGCAGCCCGCGGTGTTGGGGAGCACCCGGATGTCGAGGCGTCGGACGACGTCGAGCACCGACCCCGCGGCGTGGGGGTCCACCCGCCGCATCGCGACGGTGGTGAGCTCGGTCCCGCTGGCGACGAGTGCGGCCTCGAGGGCATCGAGACTGGTCGCGCCGCCGGTCCCCATGATCAACCGGGACATCAGCTCGACGTCGGCGATGACGAACGGGTCGTCGGACACTCAGCCTCCTTGTACCGCGGTCAGGACCTCGACGTGGTCACCCTCGTCGACGCTACGGGTACCCCACTCGTGCCGAGGAACGACCTCGTCGTTGATCGCGACCGCACATCCGGCGTGGTCGGGGGTGAGCAGCGCCACCAGGTCGGCGACGCGCACGTCTGCGGCGACCTCGCGAGCATCGCCGTTGAGGCGGATGCGGATCACCGGGACACCGCTTCGAAGCGACTGGGCGCGACCGCCCACCGGCTCGGCGGCTCGGCGCCGCTGATCGAGTCGGCGACGAGGTCAGCGGTGACGGGGGCCAGCAGGACGCCGTTGCGGTAGTGGCCCGTGGCCAGGTGCAGCCCGGCCACCGACGCCGACTCGCCGATCAGCGGTCGGTTGTCCGGCGTGCCGGGGCGCAGGCCCGCCGTCACCTCGACGAGCTCGAGCTCGTCGATCAGCGGGAGGATCGCGCGCGCGTCGCGCAGCAGCTCGCGGACCGCGCCGGCACGGACGCTGACGTCGAAGCCTTGTTCCTCGACCGTCGCGCCGACGACGAGCTCGCCGTGCGTGCGCGGCACCAGGTAGACCTCATGTCCGTTGACGAAGGCGCGCACGCTGTGGGCCGGCAGCCCGACCGCGCCCCTGCTGCGCAGCCGGAGGATCTCGCCCTTCACCGGCCGGATCGGCGGCAAGGCGAACTCCGGGATCCCGGCGACTCGCGCCGACCAAGATCCCGCCGCGAGCAGGACGGTCGGCGTGGCGAGCCGGCTGCCATCGCCGAGCCGGACTGCGTGCACCGTGTTGTCGACGATCTCGACGGAGGTGACCCGTTCGCGGACCAGCGACGCGCCGAGTGCCGCCAGCAGAGCCGCTGCCAGCAGCCGATTGTCGATCGAGTGGTCGCTGGCCGCGAGCAGTCCGCTACGGACGTCCGGGCTCAGTGCCGGCTCGAGCGCCCGGGCCTCGCGCGAGGTGAGCATCGTGGCGTCGAGCCCGAGTGAGGTCTGGAATGCATGCAGCTCGGCGAGCATTGCGCGGTCGCCCGCATCGGTCGCGACCAGCAGCGTGCCCTCGGTGCGCAGGCCGACCGAGTGGCCGGTGACCGACTCCAGCTCGCTCACGAACGCCGGGTAGCGCCGCAACGACTCGAGCGCGAGCTGGAGGAGCTGCTCCTCGCCGTACTTGATCTCGGTGACCGGCGCGAGCATGCCGGCCGCGACGTGCGTTGCGGCGCTCGCCGGCGACGGATCGACGACTGCCACCCGCGCGCCGCGTTGGGTGAGCCGCCATCCGCAGGCGAGCCCGATGACGCCGCCACCGACCACCACGACGTCGTACGACGCATCTGTCACCGGATCCACTCCCTTCGCCGGCATTACCCGGATCAGGTTCAGCGGTCGGTCGCCTCGTGGCGACCCTCTCAGCCGAGACTGCTCGACGACTTCTTGGCTCCCGCGCGGAACCTCACGGTACGCCCGTAGGGTTGGCGGTGTGGAGCTCGAGGAGCTGAGCGCGCAGTGGCTGTCGGTGGGCGATCTCGCCACTCGCCTCAACGAACGTCCGAGTCGCGTCAAGGACCTGATCCGCGAGCATCGGCTCGTCACAGTCGACATCGGGGACCCGCCACGGCCGAGCGTGCCCGTCGAGTTCGTCCATGACGGCCAGCTGGTCAAAGGCCTGACCGGTGCGCTGACCGTCCTTGCCGACGCCGGTTACTCACCCGAGCAGGCGGTGCGTTGGTTGCTCACCGACAACGACCTGTTGCCAGGCCGTCCCGTCGACTACCTGGCCGCCGGTCGCCACACCGCGGTGAAGCGCGTCGCCATGTCGTTGGCCTTCTGAGGTCCGAACAGGGGTGGATCGCCGGGCAAGGCTCGCCGCCGCCAGGCTCTACCTGTGTGTCGACGGTCGTCGGGACCGAGGCGACCTCGCCGAGTTCCTCGATGCCGCGCTGTCCGGCGGCGTCGACATCGTGCAGCTTCGCGAGAAGGGGCTGGAGGCGAGAGAGGAGCTGGCGCTCGCCGAGGTGTTCGCGGACGCCGCGCGCCGGCACCACGCGCTGTTCGCTGTCAACGACAGAGCCGACCTCGCCTGGGCGAGTGGCGCCGATGTGCTGCACGTCGGCCAGGGCGATCTTCCGGCCGAGACCGCGCGCGCCCTCGTCGGCGACGACGTCATCATCGGCTTGTCATCGCACGCCGACGACGAGGCGAGTGAGGCGGCCGCCGCCACGTCGGTGGACTACTTCTGCGTCGGCCCGACCTGGCCGACGCCGACGAAGCCCGGCCGGCCCGCGCCCGGCCTGCCGCTCGTTGCCCATGCGGCCGCGATGGGGACGGCAAAGCCGTGGTTCGCGATCGGTGGGATCGACCCGACCAACGTCGACCAAGTCATCGCGGCGGGTGCCCGCCGCATCGTCGTGGTGCGCGCGATCACCGAGGCCGAGGACCCGAAGGCTGCGGCGCAGGCACTCGCCGACCGGCTGAGAACGCTCTGACATGACGTATCTGCTCGTGATGGTGGGGTGCGTCGTCGTGACGTTGCCCCTCGAGCTCGTCTTGCGAGCGCGGGTCTACGCCCGCTGGCGGCGACTCGTGCTGACACTCATGCCGGTGCTCTGCGTCTTCATCCTCTGGGACGTGCTGTCGATCCGTGCGGGGTTTTGGAGCTACCGCGACCTGACCGGCGTCTCGATCGGCGACCTGCCGGTCGAGGAGCTGGTCTTCTTCGTGGTCGTGCCGGTGTGCTCGCTGCTGACGTTCGAAGCCGTCCGGCGGTTGCGACCCAAGTGGTTCGGCGAGAACCCGCGGTGACCTACACCGACGCAGCGCTGCTCGGGGTCGCCTTCGCGGCAACGCTCGACCTCGTCATTCTCCGGACAAAGCTGTTGTCTCGTAAGGGTTTCTGGGTCTCCTACGCCATCATCGTGTGCTTCCAGCTGCTGGTGAACGGCGTCCTGACCGGCGACCGGTTGGTCGTCTACTCACCGCATGCCATCCTCGGCGACGCGCGGCCGCACCTGTTCGGGCACTGGCGCGTTGCGGATGCGCCGGTCGAGGACCTGCTCTTCGGGTTCTCGCTGGTCCTGCAGACCTTGTCGTGGTGGATTTGGTGGGGCAGACGCCTCCACCCAGCGGGTTCGGCGGCGGTCGAGTCCTAGCGGCGGCGGGCTCGCCGCGCGCGGATGACTGCCGGCGTCGCTACCGCGATCCGGCGTGGTGTGCCGACTGCCGCGCGTCGGTCGAGCACGCGATAGCCCGACCGCTCGACGGCGTCGAGAATGCCGCGGTAGAGCCGGAAGGCGGTCCGTACGCAGTCGCGGGATCTCGGGTCGAGGAGCTCGATGCCCGGTGCCGCCGACTCGTACAGCTTGTGCGCCCGGCTGATCTCGAACGCGAGGAGCGCCTTCGTGTTCGCGTCCACCTTGCGACCCGACAGGTCGTCGACGGTGACGCCGAAGGCGGCGAGGTCCTTCTTGGGCAAATACACGCGGCCTCGGGACAGGTCCTCTCCGACGTCGCGGATGAAGTTCGTCAGCTGGAAGGCGAGCCCGAGCGTGCGGGCGTAGGGCTCGGCGTCGTCGGCTGCTCCGCGAACCGTGCCGAGCACCGGGACCAGCTGCGAGCCGATCGCGGCGGCCGACCCGTTCATGTAGCCGAGCAGGTCGTCCCACGTCGCGTACTCCGACGTCGTCAGGTCCATGCGCATCGAGGCCAGGAAGTCGTCGAACGGACCGAGCGGGATGTTGTTGCGCACGATCGTGTCGTGCACCGCGGGCATGATCGGGTCCGAGCCGGTGCCGCGGACGAGCAGGTTGGTCCACTCGGTGAGCTGCCGTTCGCGTTCGGCTACGTCGAGGGCCGGATCGATCGCGTCGACGATCTCGTCCGCTCGGCGCGCGAATCCGTAGAGGGCGTGCACCGGTGGCCGCTTGGCCGGCGGCAGCAGCAGCGTTGCGAGATAGAAGGTGCGGCCATGCGTCGCGTTGACCGCGCGGCAGGCGCGGTACGATGCGCGCAGCTGCGGGTCGGTGATGCCTGCCGCGTCGAGGGCGCGCCAGAGGTTCATGCGACGGCTCCGACGATGCGTTCGGCGGCGAGACGGCCTGACAGGAGCACCATCGGGACGCCGACACCCGGCTGGGTGCCGGTGCCGACGAACACGACGTTGTCGAAGGCGAGGTTGCTCGGCCGGAACGGGCCGGTCTGCCCGAAGCTGTGCGCGATCGAGAAGGGCGTACCGTGCGCCATGCCGCGTCGCGCCCAGTCGGCCGGCGTGGTCCAGGACTCGGTTTCGATGGCGTCGCCGAATCCGGCGTACCCCAGGTTCTCCAGGCGTTCCACGATCCGGTCACGGTAACCGGTCCCGGTTAACTCCCAGTCGATCGGACCGTCCAGATTCGGCGTCGGGACCAGGACGTACCACGAGGACTTGCCGCTGGGAGCCAGCGTCGGATCGGTCACCGTCGGGCACGACACCAGCAGCGACGGGTCGGACGCCACGACGTGCTCGTCGATCAGCTGCCGGAACGTCTCGCGCCAGGCGGCGCCGAAGTGAATCGTGTGGTGCGCCTGCCCGGCCTGCGGCAGTGAGGAGCCGGCCAGCAGCAGCGCACACGAGGGTGCGTGTCGCAATCGCGGCAGGCGTCGCGGCGCGCTGCCCGCGGGCAGCAGGTCCCAAGCACTCGGCAGGTCCGGGTTCAGCACGACGACGTCGGCGGCGATGCGCTCGCCCGACGCCGTGTGGACCGCGACCGCGCGCTGCCCGGCCATCTCGACCCGGGTCGCATCGGTTTCGTAGCGGATGTCGACGCCGTGTTTCGCGGCGGCCGCTGCCAACGCTCGGGGGACGGCGTGCATGCCGCCGTCGGGGAACCAGACCCCTGCGACGCAGTCCATGTAGGCGATCACGGCGAAGATCGCCAACGCGTCGTACGGCGAGCGCCCGGCGTACATCGCCTGGAAGGTGAAGATCCGGCGAAGCCGTTCGTCGTCGAAGAAGCTGCCCACCTTCGCGTCCAGCCGGCGGAAGCCGCCGAGGGCGACGAGCCGGGCCAGCGACGGGCGCAGCAGGTCGAGCGGGCCGTCGAGGTTGCGATCGATGAAGTCCTTGCGCTCGAGCTCGTAGAGCCGCTGGGCATAGTCGGCGAAGCGGCGGTAACCCGCGGCGTCCTTGACGCCGATCGTCGCGGCCAGCTGTTCGCTCATGACATCGACGTCTGCGACGACATCGAGACGGCTGCCGTCGGCGAAATACGCCCGGTACGCCGGCTCGACGCGCCGCAGCGTCAGCCAATCGGCGAGCTCCTCGCCGACGCACCTCAGCGCGTCCGCGATCAGCTCCGGCATGGTCAGCACGGTCGGACCGGTGTCGAACCGGAACCCGCCGACCTGCAGCTGGCCGGCGCGGCCTCCGGGAGCTGCTGCTCGTTCCAGCACGGTGACCCGCCGGCCCGCCCCAGCGAGCCGCAGCGCCGCCGACAAGCCGCCGAGGCCCGCTCCGACGACGACGACGTGGTCGGTCGGTCCGACGACTCTGCGCACCGGCCGCTCAGCCGCGCCGGTAGCCCACGGCGACCTCAGCGAGCGCGACGAGCTGCTCGCAGGCGGCATCGGTCTGCCCCGACCGCTCCGGCAACCGGTCGAGGGCGGCCACGGCACGCTCGAACCGTTCAGCGATCATGCGCTCCACCTCGGCCTCCGCGCCCGATCCCGTGATCAGGTCGCGCATCGTCGCCACCTCGTCATCGCTGAGGTCGGGCTCGCCGAGAGCATCGCGGATGCGTCGCGCGTCCACCGCTGAGGATCGCTCGATCGCGAGTGCGACCAGCACCGTCTGCTTGCCTTCTCGCAGGTCGTCTCCGGCCGGCTTGCCAGTGGCCGCGGGATCGCCGAACACGCCCAGCAGGTCGTCGCGCAGCTGGAACGCCTCGCCCAGCGGAATGCCGAAGCCGGTGTAGATGGCCGAGGCCTCCTGCGATGCGCCGGCGATGGCTGCGCCGAGATGGAGGGGCCGTTCGATCGTGTACTTCGCGGACTTCAGGCGTGCCACCCGCAGGGCGCGCTCGACCGTCGTCTCGCCGCGGGCCTGCTCGACGACGTCGAGGTACTGGCCTGCCATGACTTCGGTGCGCATGGCGGCCGAGATCGGATGCGCGCGGCGCAGCGCGGCCTCGTCCAGCCCGCTGGTCGACAGCATCGCCTCGGACCACGACAGCAGAACGTCGCCGAGCAGGATTGCCGCCGCGGCGCCGAACGCCGACGGGTCGCCGGACCACCCCGACGTGCGATGGAGCTCGGCGAACCGGCGGTGCACGGCCGGGCGCCCGCGCCGGGTGTCGCTGTGGTCGATCACGTCGTCGTGGACGAGAGCGCACGCCTGCAGCAGCTCGAGGCTCGCGGCTGCGGCGGCAAGCGCATCGCAGTCCTCGGCGCCCGCTGCGAGAGCGCCCAGGAAGCAGAAGGACGGGCGCAGCCGCTTGCCGCTGTCGAGCACGAAGGCCCGTGCCTCATCCGCCATCGGGGCGAGCTCGTCGGCGGTCGCGCGCAGGTCGGCGGTCGCCGCCGACATGAAGTGCTCGAGTGCGCTGTCGAAGCGCGCGCGGAGGTCGGCACTCATCCGCCGAGCATCTCCCACTGTGGGATCCGTTCATCAATCCAGGTCAGGTCTCGGCCCGATTCACCGATACTGATGACGTGCCTGCTCTCTCGACCACCCGGCCGGCGGACCGCGCGCCGGCGGCGCGCATGACGATCCGCGACCTGCTCGCGAGTGGCACCCGCTCGTACTCGTTCGAGTTCTTCCCCCCGAAGACCCCGGACGGCGAGCGCGCCCTTTGGCAGGCGCTGCGCGAGGTGGAGTCGCTGCACCCGACCTTCGTGTCCGTGACGTACGGCGCGGGTGGCTCGACCCGCGACCACACCGTCTCGATCACCGAGCGGATCGCCGCCGAGACGACCCTCACCGCAGTCGGTCACCTCACCGCCGTGAACCACTCGATCAGCGAGCTGCGGCACGTGATCGGTCAGTACGCCGACGCCGGCATCCGCAACGTGCTGGCGCTGCGCGGCGACCCACCGGGGGATCCGCGCGCGGACTGGGTGGCACACCCCGAGGGGGTCAGCTACGCCTCGGAGCTCGTGAAGCTGATCCGCGAGTCCGGAGACTTCTGCGTCGGCGTGGCGGCCTTCCCGGAGAAGCATCCGCGCTCGCCGGACTTCGACACCGACGTGCGGTGGTTCGTCGACAAGTGCCGCGCAGGCGCGGACTTCGCGATCTCCCAGTTCTTCTTCCGAGCCGAGGACTACCTGCGGCTGCGGGACCGAGTCGCCGCGGCGGGCTGCGACGTCCCGATCCTGCCGGGCATCATGCCGGTGACCAACGTCTCGCAGATCGAACGCATGGCGGTGCTGTCCAACGCGGTCTTCCCCGCCGACCTCGCCGAACGGTTGCATGCGGTGGAGGACGATCCCGCCGCCGTGCGGGCGATCGGCGTCGAGGCGGCGACCGCGCTGTGCGAGACGGTGCTCGCCGAGGGCGCTCCCGGTCTGCACTTCATCACCTTGAACCGCTCGACCTCCTCACGCGAGATCTACCAGCAGCTCGGGCTAGCGACGCAGGCGTAGGTCTCGGGCGACCACCCGCGCGGCCGAGCGCCCGCTCGCCCCCCACACGCCACCGCCCGGGTGGGTCGAGGCACCGCACACGTAGACGCCGCGGTGCGGGGTCCGGTACGCCGACCAGCCCGGCAACGGCCGGAACCCGAACATCGCGTCCAGCTCGCTGTCGACGTGCATGACGTTGCCGGCGTGCAGGCCTAGCTCGCGTTCGAGGTCCAGCGGAGTCTGGACGTGCCGGTCGAGGACACCGGAGGAGAAGCCCGGTGCCCACCGGTCGAGCGCCGCAAGCAGATCGTCCCCGGCGCGCTCGCGTTCGGCGTCCCAGTCGCTGACCCGCAGCTCTCGGGGGTGCCACTGTGCCCACACCGTGACCACGTGCCGTCCGGCGGGTGCCAGCGTCGCGTCGACCGCGGTCGGCGTCATCACGATCAGCGGCGGGTCGCGGGAGGGCTCGGCGCGCAGGAAGTCGCCGTACGCCGATCGCAGCTGGCCGGGGGAGTGCACCAGCAACTGCATCGCGACATGACCGCCGGGCACCGTGACGGGATAGGTCGGCAGCCGGTCGGTGAGCACTCTCATCACCATGCCGAGTCCGTCGCCGCTCCGGATGTCACGTGCCGCCGACTCGTCGTGGAGCAGGCGGGTGGTGTCGGCGATGTGGCACGCGGCGATCACGGCGCGCGCGGTGATGCGATCTCCGGAAGTCGTCGTGACGGTGCAGCTGCCTCGCTCGCGTGCGGTGATCGCGGTGACGGGGTCGGCGAGCCGGATGGTCGCGCCGTAGGAGGTGAGTCGGGCGGCGAGCGCTTCACTGAGCCGGCCGCTGCCGCCGCGGGGCCGCCCCGCCGCCCGCATGTGGAACAGCGCCGCCGTGCCTGCCATCGGCGCCGTACCGACGGCGTGCGGCGGTGGCCCGGATTGCGCCGCCCACCAGCCGAGCGCCGCGCGCAGCCGAGCGTCGTCGAAGCGGCGCGCCAGCGCCACCTCGGCCGGCTCCAAAAACGCACGCACGAGCGGAGCCGTCCCGGAGTCGGCGCCGCGCAGCAACGTCCATCCGCGCCGGCCGAGTGCGGCGGCGGTCGGTGCCGCGGATGCGACGTCGAGGAACCACCGCATCCGCGGCGTCCACTCCTCGATGAAGCTGCGGTAGGCGGCCGCATCCTCCGCGCCGCACGTCTCCTCGATCGACGCGCACGTCGCGTCGAGCCGGCCGGAGAAGCGCAGCGCGCCGTCCGGATGTGGCAGGACCGCCCACGGCTCGACGTCGTCGTAGACCAAGCCGACGCCGGCGAGGTCGAGCTCCTCGACGATGCCGGTGTGGCGGACCATGACGTGGATGCTCGAGCCGCGGTCGACCCGTACGCCGGGCCATCGTTCGACGGTCGACACCGCGCCGCCGACGATGCGGTCGCGTTCGACGACCTCGACGTCGTACCCGGCCTTCGCGAGGTAGCACGCCGCCACCAGCCCGTTGTGGCCCGCGCCGACCACGACCACGTCTCGTTTCAGGGTGCCGTCTCCACCGCGGTCAAAGCGTGACGCCCATGATCGCGTACGCCTCGGCGCTGCCGGGGAAGTGAAAGCCGCACAGCAGGTCGGCAAAGCCGAATGACCGGTACAGCTCGCGTGCCGGGGTCTGCGCGTCCGGAGTCGACAGCACCGCACGCTGAGCACGGGTCTGCTCGAGGACGTCGGCGAGGAGCTTGCGGCCGATGCCGGCGTTCTGATGGCCGGGTTCCACGTGCAGCTCGGCAAGTTCGAAGCTGTCCCGCAGCCAACGCCGGGCTTCGTCGCGGCCGAGGGCAAGGGCCACGGTGTCGTGCCACCACTGACCGCGCGCGCCGAGGTAGCCGTAGCCGAACCCGACGAGCTCGCCGGCCAGCACGTCGTCAGTGTCCTCGGCGAGGCCGTCGAAGGCCGCGGTACAGGCGAACCCGGGATAGCCGGCATGCTCGGCGAGGATCTCGCGCCGCTGGACGACGATCTCCGGCGAGCGGCGCATCGCCGCGCCGTAGACCGCGGCCGCCTGGCCCGCGACGGCACGGAACTGTCCGCCGTCGAGCCGGCGCAGCCGGATCACGACGCGGCAGCGACGTCGGCAGGCGTGCCGCCCGAGACCCGGACGAGCTCGGCGTAGGTGGTGGGGAAGACGGCGTGCGGCGTACCGGCGGCGGCCCAGATCACGGCGAAGTCCGCCAAGTGCGTGTCGACGACCGTGGTGAGCGCTGCCGGGTGGCCCACCGGAGCGACCCCGCCGATCGGGAAGCCGGTCGCTTCGCGCACCAGGTCGGCGTCGGCTCGCTTGACCTTCGCGGTGCCGAGGACCGTCGCGACCTTGGCGGTGTCCACCTGGTGATCGCCGCTGGCGAGGACCAGGACCGGACGGTCGTCGGCGGCGAACACCAGCGACTTCACGATCGCACCGACCGGGACCTCGAGCGCGTCGGCGGCTTCAAGCGCGGTGCGGGTCGAGTCCGCGAGCTCTCGGATCCCGTCGGCTGCCGCATCGGCATCGGCCGCGCGCAACGCGGCGGCAACTCGCTCGGCGTTTGCATGCATCTGCGGACGCTAACGCACGCAGTGTCGCCCTTGACGGCGACCGAGTTCGAACGTATGTTCGATACGAGATAGCTCAGGAGGTGACGCGATGACCCACGGGGTGTTGGAACGTCCGACCGGACGCCGGCCTGCGGATGCAGTCTCGCCCGGGCGGACGACACTTCCGGCCTCGGCGCTGCGACTGGTCATGGCCGCGCGGCGGGCGCTCGGCGAGGCCGAGCAGGCGACCGACCTCGGCGAGCGGTACGCCGCGGCGCATCTGGCAGCGCTTCGGGCGGCAGCGGCAGTGCTCGCGGCGCAGGCGCGGCCGGATGCTGAGCACCCGATGCGGCGAGGCCGTCCGACGAGCGTGTGGACCCTGCTCGACCGCATCGCCCCAGAGCTCGGCGAGTGGGCCGCCTACTTCGCCGCTGGTGCCGACCGCCGGATCGCGGCGCAAGCCGGTCTTCGGGGCGCCGTCACCGCCAGGCAGGCCGACGACCTGATGCGTGACGCGGGCTTGTTCGTCGACCTGGTCGCCGCCCGACTCGGAATGCCGGCGGAGGGCCAGGCGATGCTTCCGCTCGGCTTGTCCGCGGCGTATCCCGTGGGCCACAGCGCCTAACCTTTGCGGTGACCGGCTCAGCGCCGGCATCGCGGTGAGGTGGAGGACAACTGAGCCGACGCCAGCTCGAGCGTGGGGAGCGCCCGACCGATCTGCCGGGCGACGATTCGGGCTGCACGATTCTCCACGCCGACATGGACGCCTTCTACGCCAGCGTCGAGCTGCGTCGTCAGCCGCAGCTGGCGGGAAAGCCGCTCGTCGTCGGCCACCCCAGCGGCCGGGCCGTCGTGCTCGCGGCGACCTACGAAGCGCGCAAGTTCGGGATTCACAGCGCGATGCCGATGGCGCAGGCGATGCGGCGCTGCGCGGGGCTGGTCGTCGTAGCACCGGACCACGCGGCGTACAGCGAAGCGTCCAAGGCGGTCATGGCGATCTTCCGTTCCGTGACGCCCGAGGTGGAGCCGCTGGCTCTCGACGAAGCGTTCCTGGACGTGTCCGGCGCCGTCCGCAGGCTGGGGAGTCCGCGACAGATCGCGATGCAGATCAGAGCGCGAATCGCCGAGCAGGAGCAGCTGCCGTGCTCGATCGGGGTCGCCAGCACCAAGTTCGTGGCGAAGCTCGCGTCCTCTCGCGCCAAGCCGGACGGGCTGCTGGTGGTGCCGCGCGAGTCCGTGCTCGCCTTCTTGCACCCGATGCCGATCGGCGCCTTGTGGGGAGTGGGCGACAAGACCGAGGCCGCGCTGACCCAGATCGGGCTGCGCACGATCGGTGACATCGCGGCCACGCCGGTCTCGACCCTCGTCCACACCGTCGGCAAGGCTGCCGGCGCTCACCTGCACGCGCTGGCGAACGGGCAGGACTCGCGGCCGGTCGTCCCCAACGAGCCGGACCGCAGCATCGGCGCCGAGGAGACCTTCGCCCAGGACATCGACGACCACGACGGCATCCTGCGGGAGCTGCTGCGGCTCTCGGAACGCTGCGCCGAGCGCTGCCGGGCAAGCGGGCAGGTCGGGCGCACGGTCGCGATCAAGGTCCGGTTCTCCGACTTCCGGACGATCAGCCGTTCCCGAACCCTGACTGAGCCGACCGACGTCGCCCGCACCATCTACGACACCGCGGTGGCGCTCTACGACGCGCTGGAGATCGAGGGCGTCCCGCTGCGTCTGGTGGGCGTGCGCCTCGAAGGGATCGCTCGCGCGGCCGACGTCCCGGAGCAGCTCACGCTCAGCGGGGACGACGAGGAGTGGCGCGCCGCCGCGCGCGCCGTCGACCAGGTGGCGGCAAAGTTCGGCCGCGAGGCGATCCGTCCTGCGGCGCTCGTCCGCCACGACCCGCAGTGACCCGGCGCTGACCGCTCCCGCCGCCCGGTTGCCCGAGCCGGGCTCCGCGCCCTTATCCTGGAACCGTCCCAGGCGTCCGAGGAGGCGTCGTGCCGCTCTCCGATCACGAGCAGCGTCTGCTCGAGCAGATCGAGCAAGCGCTGTATGACGAAGATCCGAAGTTCGCGCGCCTGTATCAGACCACCGACGTTCGCAGTCACTACCGCAGCCGGCTGATCCGCGCCGCGATCGGTGTGGTGCTCGGCCTGGCGATCCTGCTGGCCGCGGTGATCGTCCCGCTGATCCCGCTCGGCGTCGTCGGTTTCCTCGTCATGCTCGCCAGCGCCTCCTACGGCGTGGCCTCATGGCAGCGAATGGTCGGTCAGCGGGTCGGTCGGCCGGGTGACCGGCCGCGGCTGCGCCGGCGCTCCCGTCGCAGCGCGGTGCGGTCCGCCGACGGTCGATCACTGCTGGAGCGACTCGAACAGCGGTGGCAGCGCCGCCAGGACGGCAACCGCTAGCCCAGGCGGCCGCTGAGCGCCCGGATCGTCGAGGGCGGCAGCAGCGCAGCGCGGATCCAGCGCGCCCGCGACGACTGGCGCCGCATCGCCGTCCGCAGCAGGCGCACGTCGGCGGCCAGGGACGCGGGCGCCGGAGCGGGAATCGCCGCATACCTCTGCTGTTCCTCGGCGCGGGTCAGGCGCGCCAACGCCGGCAGCACCCGAGAGTCCGCGTCCGCCGGGCGTCCGCTGCGCAGCCAACCGCTCAGCGCCGTGGCGACCTGGCGCGGCGAGGTGCCCTCGGACCACGGCGCGCCGGCGTCGATCGCGGTGTCGCGGAGCTCCGCCCATGCGGCAGGTATCGAACCGCTGCCGTGGATCAGCAGAGCGCGTCGGCGTCGTAGGACCTGTCGGATCGTCGCCGGCGTGAGCAGCGCGAGGACCACAGCGGCGCCCAGCGCGAGCAGGACAAGTGCTGCGACGCCCGGTCCGGAGGAGGAGTCGCCGGCCGTGGCGTGGCTGGTGTCCCCGCCGCCGTTGAGATGACTCGTGCCACCGCCGCTCGACAGCTTGCCCGGCGTCGGGTCGGGTTGGGTGCCGCCGGTCGTCGAACTCGGTCCGCCGTGCGTGTTCGGCGCAGCCCGGGCGTAGGACGGGGTGACGGCCTGGCCGTCGCCACGCGGCGTCGGCTCGAACGGCAGCCAGCCGTAGTCGGGGAAGTACAGCTCCGGCCACGCGTGGGCGTCGTGCGTCGTCACGAGCCAGCTGCCGTCGGCCTGCTGGGTGCCGGCGGTGAAGCCCACCGCGACGCGCGACGGGATGCCGGCCAGGCGCGCCATCACCGCCATCGAGGTGGCGAACTGTTGGCAGAACCCGGTGCGGCTGTGCAGCAGGAAGTAGCTGAGCGGATCGGCACCCGCAGGCGCGGCGGGTGGGTCCGGGTTGTAGCTGAACAGGTTGCTCGTCAGATATCGCTGGATGTCCAACGCGGCGTCGTAGCTGCTGTTGGCTCCGTTGGTGATCTGGTCGGTCAGTGTGCGCACCTGCGGGTCGATGCGGGGGTGCGCGAGGTCGTCGGCCATGGTGGCGGCGACGGTCCGCGGCTCGCGGGCGAGCTGCGAGGGGGTCGGCAGGTTCGGCGAACTGACCACTGTGTAGTGCAGGCCTTGGGTCGTGTCGCTCGCGGAGAAGGCGGTCGCGGTGGCCGGGTCGTAGCGCCAGTCGCCCGGCACCGACACCGACAGCGCCGTTGCGGGCATGGGCAGCCAGCGGAACGCGTCCTGGTCGCTGACCGTGATCGACGTGGTGACCCGCGCGGTCGACGGCGGCAGCACGCCGAGCCCGTTCGTCACGCGCGCGGTGACCGGGGCGTTGAGCGCAGACGCCGTGAACGAGCCGTCCGAGAAGTTGTCCAGCGACGTCATGCGCAGGTAGCCCGGCGCCGTCGCGGTCGAGCGATACGACAACACCGGCGCGTCGACGCTGCTCGCCAGGTCGTGGTCGACCGACACGATCGGGTCGATTGTGGTGACGCTGCCGCCGCCTTCCCCCGATCCGCCGTGACCGTGGCCGTGGAAGCCGGTGTGGACGCCGGGGATGACCAGCGGCACGACCACGCTGAGCCCGATGGCGGCGACGCCGATCCGGCCGCCGAGGGAGGCGGTCGCGGCCGGCAGGTAGTCGCCGGCGGCGCGTGCCGGCGACGGCCGGGCCGGCCTCGCCGAGCCGACCGCAGTGCCCCACCGGTTGACCCGTTCGCGACTGTCGACGTAGAGCAGCAGCAGGAACCCGGCGCCGGCGACGACGAAGCTCGCGGCGTTGACGCCGTGATGGCTCGTCGCTGCAGACAGCGTGTAGAGCGCGAGTAGCGGAAGCCCGGAGAGCGCCGCACGGCGCACGGTGACCGTGAGCAGGTCGACCAGCAGCGCCACGACCGCGACCCCGATGACCGTGATCAGCTCGAGCCCGTGATGCGCGGGCACCGGCGGCGGCAGCTTGTGGATGTCGGTGAACCCGTTGCGCGCGAGCGCATCGAGCCGGCGCATCGCCGCGCCGTTCGGGATGAAGCCCGCGACCGCTTGCTGGGAGGCGAAGCGCCCGGTCACCCACAGCAGCACGACAGCTGCGGCTGCAAGCGGCTCGAACAGCGAGGGCAACGGGCTCCAGCGGACCGCGGCGCAGGTGGCGCTGACCAGCACGATCGCGCCGATCACCGGCCCTACCCAGCCGTTCGAGGCGAACACGGCGGCGAGCGCAGTCGAGGCTGCCACCGACGCGACCATCGCGGCGAGCGTGAGCCGCAGCTGGCCGCTCACCGCGGCAGTCCGATCACTGCGCCACTCCGACCGGATGGTTGCGACCGGCACCCGCGGCGCGCGCGGCGAGCCCGGCCCAGACCTGCGGCAGCGTCTCCCCGCGCTTGACCTCGACGACGTGCCAGCCGGCGCCGGTGAGCATCGGGACGACTCGGGCACGGTCGGTAGCGCTGACCGACCCGGGTGTCGCCGCCCAGGTGTCGGTGTCGAGCAACAGCGCGATGCCGGTCGAACGGTTGGCGGTGCGCAGCCGCACCAGTCGCTCGGCGTCGTCGGGGCCGACCGCTGCGAGGATCGCGACGATCAGGCCTTGACCGCCGGTCCGCTGTGCGGCCTCGACCCCGGCATGCAGGCTGGTCGACGTCGAGGCGGTGAGCGCCGCCAGCACGTCGAGCAGCGCGCCGTCGAAGCCGACTCCGCCGAGCGCGGCGGAAGAGACCTCGCCGCCGCTGTCGGTCACGAGCCGGACGTCGAAGCCGCGGCCGGCGAGATGAAGGCTGATCGACGCCGCTGCCGAGACCGCCCATTCGAGCGAGGACGCCGGACCTTCGCCTCGATGGGCGATCAGCCGGGAGTCGAGCAGTACGGCGGCTCGGCTCTCCCACGGTTGTTCCTCTCGCCGTACCGTGAGCTCGCCGCGCCGCGCCGTCGTCCGCCAGTGGATGCGCCGCAGGTCGTCGCCTTGCCGGTATTCGCGGGTCGCCACGTCGTCGTCCCCGTGAGTCGCGACCGCTCGGCTCGTGCTCTGCCCGGCGCCGCCCCACTCGCCGCGCAGCATGGCGTCGGGCAACGCGTCGACCCGGGGCGTGACGACGAGCGTGTCGACCGCCGCAAACGCGCGTGGCAGCTCGCACATGCCGAACGGGTCGAGCAGTCGCACGGTGAGCGGCCCAACCCGGTAGCGGCCGCGGGCTTCCCCGCTGAGGTGGTAGCCGACGTCGATCGGCCGGCGCGGGGCGAGTCGCTCGATGACGACCCGCGGTCGACCCCCGAGCAGGTAGGGGATGGTGTCCTCGATCAGCAGCAGGCCGGTCGGCAACCGCGACACGTTCTCGATCCGCAGCACTGCGCGTGCCTGGCTGCCGGCGCTGATCCGGGCCGGCTCGAGCCGGCGGGTGCAGCCCAACCGGAACCGAGTGCGGACGACGAGTGCCACCGCAAGAAGCGGCAGGCACGCCAGCAGCACGCCGAGCCGGAGTAGATCTGCGTTGTGCAACCCGAGGCCGACGATCGCGGAGGCCACGCCCGCGGCCAACGTGCACCGACCGCGCAACGTCAGCGAGCGCAGTCCGAGCCGCGCCGACTTCATCTTCGCCCCCCGCCGCTGACCAGCGGCCCCACTAGTGGGGTCCTCGTGCCGATCCCGGCTTGGGAGCGGCCGCGCGCGGGGTCATGCCGGACGGCGGGTCGAGGCGGCCGGCACGGGGACCGAGGCCACGATGTCCGCCAGGACCGCGTTGACTGGCCGCCGGGCGATGTGGGCATCGGCTGACAGCAGCAACCGGTGTGCCAGGACCGGCTCGGAGAGCGCCTGAAGGTCGTCGGGGAGCACGTAGTCACGCTCGTCGAGTGCGGCGATCGCGCGACCGGCCCGCAGCAGATGAAGCGTTGCGCGCGGCGAGGCTCCCAACCTGAGGTCGGGGTGGTTGCGGGTGGCGGTGACGAGGTCCACGGCGTAGCCGCGAACGCTGTCCGCGACGTGGATCTGGCGTACCCCTTCGATCAGCCGGGCGACCTCGCGGTCGTCGGCCACCGGCTGCAGCTCGTCGAGCGGCGACCCGCCGCCGTGGATGTCGAGCATCGCCAGCTCCGCCTCGGGCGCGGGGTAGCCGAGCGCGAGGCGCGCCGTGAACCGGTCCCGTTGCGCTTCCGGCAACGGGTAAGTGCCTTCCATCTCGATCGGGTTCTGTGTGGCCACGACCATGAACGGCGACTCGAGGGCGTAGGTGACGCCGTCGACGGTGACCTGGTGCTCCTCCATGCACTCCAGCAGGGCCGACTGGGTCTTCGGTGAGGCGCGGTTGATCTCGTCGCCCACGACGATGTTGGCGAAGATCGCGCCCGGCTTGAACTCGAACTCCCGGGTGTTCTGGTTGTAGACCGACACGCCGGTGATGTCGCTGGGGAGCAGGTCGGGGGTGAACTGCACCCGGCGCACCGAGCAGTCGATCGCCCGTCCCAGCGCCTTCGCGAGCATGGTCTTGCCGACGCCAGGCACGTCCTCGATGAGCAGGTGACCTTCGGCGAGCAGGACGGCAACGGCGAGGTGGACCTCGTCCGGCTTGCCCTCGATGACGCGGTCGACCGCCTCGGCGATCCGCAGCCCGGCCGCCGAGATCTCGCGCGCGCTCGGCGCGTAACTGGCGCTTCGAGCGCCGGCGCGGCTGCTGGGACGGCTCGAGGCCATGAAACCGAGTGTGTCACAGGCCTCAAGTGGAGCGAATCGCCGCCGAAGTGGTTGACAGGGGAGTGAAGTGGAGTAAGTTGGCGCGTCATGGGGAGCGGAGTGGGGCGAACGCCCGCATCGCGAGCCGGCGCTCATGAAGGAGGTGGCGGGTGTTCCTGGGCACCTTCACGCCACGCCTCGACGACAAAGGCCGGCTGTTCCTTCCCGCCAAGTTCCGCGACGAGCTCGCGGCGGGCCTCGTGATCACCCCGGGGCAGGAGCGCTGCCTGCGGGTGTTCCCGATCGCGGAGTTCGCCCGGGTGACCCAGGTCGCCAGGGAGGCCCCCACGTCACTGCGCGAGACCCGCGACTTCCACCGAATGGCATTCGGTGACGCTCACGACGAGGTGCCCGACCGGCAGGGTCGGGTGACCGTCCCGGCCGCCCTGCGCGAGTACGCCGGGCTCACCCGCGACTGCGCCGTGGTCGGGCTGAACAGCTACCTCGAGATCTGGGACGAGGCCGCCTGGCGGGAGTACAAGTCCAGCCAGGCCGACGCCTACGCCTCCCTGTCCGAACAGGGGGTGCCGGGCCTGTTCTGACCGCGTGACACCCGCACCCGCGACCAGGTGCGTGTCGTGGCCCCTGCCGACGTCCCCTGAGATCACTTCCCCGGTCTCAGGCGTCGGCGGCAGGGACCAGGCCACACACCGCTCGCGACCCAGATCCCAGCTCAGCGCCACGAAAGGACGTCATGGACCAGGTTGTCGAGCCTGATGACGTGCCGGACGGGCACGTACCCGTTCTGCTCGACCGGGTGCTCGAGCTGCTCGACCCGGCGGCGAGCGCGGACGGTGCCGTCGTGGTGGACGCGACGCTCGGCCTCGGCGGTCACACCGAGGCGCTGCTCGAACGCCACCCGCGGCTGCGCATGATCGGCATCGACCGCGACCCGCAGGCGCTGGCTCGCAGCCGCAGCCGGCTGGCGGCCCACGCCGACCGGGTGCAGCTCGTCCACGGCGTCTACGACACCCTGCCGCAGATCCTGCAGGCCGCGGGCGTCAGCCAGGTCGACGGGGTGCTGTTCGACCTCGGTGTCTCCTCGATGCAGCTCGACGACGACGACCGGGGCTTCTCCTACTCCCGAGACACCGGCCTCGACATGCGGATGGACCCGACGCGCGGCATCACGGCGGCCGAGGTGGTCAACACCTACCCCACGCGCGAGCTCGCCCGGATCCTTTCGGCGTACGGCGAGGAGCGGTTCGCCCGCCGCATCGCCGACGCGATCGTGCGAGAGCGCGCAGCCCGGCCGCTCACCTCGTCGGCCAGGCTTGCCGAGCTGGTGCGGGACGCGGTGCCCGCGGCGACTCGCCGCACCGGCGGCCACCCGGCCAAGCGGACCTTCCAGGCGCTGCGCATCGAGGTCAACGACGAGCTCGGGGTGCTCGAACGGGCCCTCCCGGCGGCGATCACCGCGTTGCGGGTCGGCGGTCGGTTGGTGGTGCTCGCCTATCAGTCGCTCGAGGACCGCATCGTCAAGCGGACGCTCGCCGCCGGCTCCGCCGTGACCGCCCCGGCAGACCTGCCCGTCGTACCTGAGGCTGCGCAGCCGCGGCTGCGGCTGCTGACGCGGGGCGCGGAGCAGGCCTCGGAGCGCGAGATCGCCGACAACCCGCGGGCGGCATCGGTGCGCCTGCGTGCCGTCGAGCGAATCCGGGAAGCGGCATGATCGCCGAGCGCAGGCGTTCGCCGTGGGCGGCGGCATCGTGAGCGCCACCTATCCGCTGCGGAAGGCGGCCGCGCAGCCGAAGCCGGGCCAGCAGCACAAGACGTGGGCACGGCCGCGACTCGTCGTCATCTCCTCGCCCACCCACAAGGTGGCGCGGGGTCCGTTCATCATTCTGGTGAGCACCCTGCTGGTCGGCGGCCTGCTCGCGCTGCTGATGCTGCACACGCTCGCCGCGCAGGACGCGTTTCAGCAGACGTCGCTCCAGCAGAAGCTCGCCGCCCTCACCGACAGCGAGCAGCAGCTCGAGCAGCAGGTGCAGACCGACTCGGCTCCCGCCGCGCTCGAGGCGCGGGCCCGGGCGCTCGGCATGGTGCCGTCCGCGATCACCGGCTACCGGCGCGGAGCTGACGGCCGCGCCATCGGCCACGTCGTGCCGGCGACTTCGACGGTCACGACGTCGGCTTCGACGTCGGCATCGACGCCCGCTACCGGCCCCACCGCCGCGACGACAGGGGCGGCGACGACCGGGACCGCGCAGCCGACCGGGACCTCCGCCGCGACTGGCGGCGCAACGCAGCCGGCCGGACAGCCTTCGACCCGGCCGACCGCGGACGCGACGCACCGATGACCCAACGCCCACCGAGTCGGCGCCGGCCTCCGGCGCGACCGCCGGCCCGGCGTACCGCGGCTCGGCGACGCGGCCCGAGCCCGCGACGCCGCCTCAACACCGTGCTGCTCGTCACGATGATGCTCACCTCGCTCATCGCGGCGCGACTGGTGCAGCTGCAGGGCGTGGACCGGGCGGCGTACTCGGCCGCGGCGCAGGAGCAGCGGCTGCACACCGTGACACTGACCGCGACGCGCGGCTCGATCACCGACCGCAGCGGCGATCCGTTGGCCGAGACCGTCGACGCGCGTGACGTCGTCGCCGACCCCTCTGAGATCGATCATCCGGCCACCGTCGCGGCGGCACTGTCGCCGGTGCTCGGGATCAAGCCGGCCAAGCTGGTGCCGTTGCTGACCGGCACCAGCGAGTACTCCCGCCTCGCGGCGGCGGTCTCACCCGCCGTCGGCGATGCCGTCGACGCCCTGGACCTGACCGGGATCAGCACGCCGGACACCAGCCGGCGGGTGTATCCCGACGGCCGGCTCGCCTCCAACGTGATCGGGTTCGTCGACGCGCAGGGTGAGGGTCGAGGCGGGCTCGAGTACGAATACCAGAAGCAGCTGGCAGGCCACAACGGCGTCGCCCACTACGAAGTCGCCGCGGACGGTGCGCCCATTCCGGACGGCGAGGACGTCGAGACCGCGGCAGTCCCGGGCGAAGGCATTCGGCTGACGCTTCAGCGCGACATCCAGTTCGAGGCGCAGCAGGCCATCGCCGCCCAGGTCAAGGCCACCGGCGCGCTGTCGGGCACGGTCATCGTGATGAACCCGAAGAACGGCCAGATCTACGCGCTCGCGGTCGCGCCCGGCTTCAACCCGAACGACCTCAGTACGGCGAACAGCGCGGACCTGGGCGATCCGGCGGTCACCGACGCCTACGAGCCCGGCAGCGTCATCAAGGCCGTGACCGTCTCGGCAGCGCTGCAGAACGGGCTGGTCACCCCCACCTCGAAGTTCGTGATCCCGAACACCTACCAGTACGACGGGACGACGTTCCACGACGCGGAGAACCACGGCACCGAGCATCTGACCCTCACCGGGATCCTCGCCTACTCGAGCAACATCGGCGCCATCCAGATCGCGAAACGAGTCGGTCCCGATCGGCTCTACGACTACCTGCGCGCCTTCGGCTTCGGCCAGACGACCGGCGTCGACCTGCCGGGGGAGAGCCCGGGTCTGCTGCTGCCGGTCGACCAGTGGTCCGGGACGACGTTGCCGACGCTGGCCTTCGGCCAGGGTCTCGGCGTGACGGCGATGCAGGTCGCCAGCCTCTACTCGACGATCGCCAACAACGGCGTACGGGTCACCCCGACTCTCATCGAAGGCACCACCGACGCCAAGGGCACCTACCACGCTGCGCCGGCGCCGTCGCGGCGTCGGGTGATCAGTGCCGGCGTGGCCACCGAGATGCGCCAGATCCTCGAGTCCGTGACGACGAACGAAGGCACCGCTCCTGCCGCGCGGATCCCCGGATACCGGATCGCGGGCAAGACCGGGACGGCCAACCGGTCGAACGGCCACGGCGGGTATTCGGGGGCCGGGTACGACGCCACGTTCGTGGGGATGGTTCCCGCCGACAACCCGAAGCTCGTGTGTGAGGTGCTGCTCGAGCGGCCGATCCGGGGCTACTTCGGCGGCCAGGTCGCCGCCCCGGTGTTCAAGACCGTCATGTCGTTCGCGCTTAGGACGCTGGGCATCGCGCCGACGTTCACCAAGGCGGCTCACGCCGCGCTCACCTGGTAGTTCTCCGGCGAATCCCGATCGCCCCACTAGCGTTTTCTCGATGTCCGAGCTCTCCGTGCGGCCGACCGCGGTCGAGGCCCGTCGCATCGCGACGCTGGTCGATCGGCTGCGCTCTGCCGGCTTCACCGACGTCGAGCTCGGGGGCGACGCCACTGTCGAGGTGACCGGCATCACCCACGACTCGCGGTTGGTTCGGCCCGGCGACCTCTATGTCGCCCGCGCCGGGGAGAACACGCACGGCATCGTTCACCTCGCCGAGGCGTCAGCCGCCGGCGCGGTGGCGGTCCTGACCGACCGCGTCGCGGCCCGGTCCGCGATTGAAGCCGGGACGCCCGCCGTGCTTGCCGTCGACGAGCCGCGCGCGGCGATGGGACCGGCGGCGGCGTGGGCGTACGGCGACCCGGCCGAGTCGATGACGCTGCTCGGTGTGACCGGCACCAACGGCAAGACGACCACGAGCTACCTCATCGACGCGGGACTGCGCGCCGCCGGCCGGCGTACCGGCCTGGTCGGCACGATCGAGACTCGCGTCGACGGCGAGGTGCTGCCGAGCGCACGCACCACTCCCGAGGCGACCGACCTGCACGCCCTGCTCGCGGTCATGCGGGAGCGTGGCGTCGACTCGGTCGCGATGGAGGTGTCGAGCCACGCGCTCGCGCTCGGCCGGGTCGACGGTGTCGTGTTCGACGTCGCGGGTTTCACCAACCTGACGCAGGACCACCTCGACTTCCACCCCGACATGGCGTCCTACTTCGCCGCGAAGGCGTCGCTGTTCAGCCCGGCCCGGGCGCGGCGGGCGGTCGTCACGGTCGACGACGAGTGGGGCCTGCGGCTTGCCGGCGAAGCAGGTGTGCCGGTGGTCACGACGGGCCGCCGTGACGGTGCTGACTGGCGACGGCACGACGAGGTGCCCGCCGCGGCCGGGTCCGACGGCTCGGTCCGGCTCACGGGTCGCGGCGACACGTTCGTGGTCGGCTGCCGGCTGCTCGGCTCCGTCAACCTGGTCAACGCGGCGATGGCGTTCGTGATGCTCGTCGAGGCGGGTGTCGAGAGCGGGCTCGCTCGCGCCGGCATCGCGACGCTTGCCGCGGTGCCCGGCCGGCTCGAGCCGGTGGACGTCGGACAGCCTTTCGTCGCAGTAGTCGACTACGCCCATACGCCCGGTGCGGTAACGGCGGCGCTGTCCGACGCGCGCGCTCTCGCAGACCCCGGTGGACGGGTGCTGGTCGTGCTCGGCTGCGGCGGCGACCGCGACCGCGCGAAGCGGCCACTGATGGGTGCCGCCGCAGCGACCGGTTCGGACCTGGCCGTCTTCACCAACGACAACCCGCGTTCCGAAGACCCGGAGGAGATCCTCGCCGCCATGCGCAGCGGCGTACCGGCCGGCCTCAGGGTCCTGGTCGAGCCCGACCGGGCGCGGGCCATCGACGCCGCGGTGCGGCTGGCGCGCGCCGGAGACGTGCTCGTCGTCGCCGGAAAGGGACACGAGCAGGGCCAGGAGACGGCCGGGGTGAGCGTGCCCTTCGACGACCGACTGGTGCTTCGCGAGTCGCTGCTGACCCACTTCGGAGCCGCCTGATGCTGGCGCTGCGGGCCGAGGAGATCGCCGCCCTCTGCGGCGGCCGGCTCGACCACGCCGACCCGACGACGCTCGTCGACGGATCGGTGGTCGTCGACTCCCGGCAAGCCGGACCCGGCAGCGTGTTCGTGGCGCTGCCCGGGGAGCACGACGACGGCCACGCGTTCGTCGGCGACGCGATCCGCCGCGGCGCCGCACTGGCGCTCGTCGACCGCGCGGTCGGCGAGCCGACGGTCGTCGTCGACGACGTCGAGCGGGCGCTCGGCTATCTGGCTGGAGGTGTGCTGCGCCGCGCGCCGGCGGTGCGGGTGTGCGGGGTCACCGGGTCATCGGGCAAGACCTCCACGAAGGACCTGATCGCCGACGTCCTCGGTCGGCACGGACCGACCGTCGCGGCGCGCGGGTCGTTCAACAACGAGATCGGACTGCCGCTCACCGTGCTCAGCCTGACCTCGGACACCGAGAGCCTGGTGCTCGAGTACAGCGCCCGAGGCGTCGGGCACATCGCGTACCTGTGCGGCATCGCCCGGCCGCGGATCGCCGTCGTGCTCAACGTGGGGAGCGCGCACCTCGGCGAGTTCGGCAGCCGGGAGGCGATCGCGACAGCGAAGGGCGAGCTGGTCGAAGCTCTGCCGGCCGACGGGGTCGCGGTGCTCAACCGCGACGACCCGCTGGTCGCGGCGATGGCGTCGCGGACCGCCGCGCGGGTCGTCACGTTCGGCGAAGCCGACGGAGCCGACGTACGTGTGGCCGACCTCGTCATCGACGACGAGGCGCGACCACGGTTCCGATTGGTGACGCCGTACGGCGAGGCTGAACTCTCGCTGAGGCTGCACGGGCGCCATCAGGCGAGCAACGCGGCCGCGGCGGCCGTCGTCGGGTTGGAATCGGGGATGAGTCTGCCTGCCGTCGTCGAGGCACTCGCCGCTGCGACACCACGAAGCGCTCACCGCATGGCGATCTCGCACCGCGCCGACGGTCTGCTCGTCGTCGACGACGCCTACAACGCCAACCCCGAGTCGATGCGTGCCGCGCTCGAGGCTCTCGCCCGTCTGGGGGATCGGCGCGACGGTGCCACCTGGGCGGTGCTGGGGGAGATGCGCGAGCTCGGCGAGGACGTCCTGGATCTGCATCGGGCGACCGGCCGCACGGCGGCCGAGCTCGGCGTGGATCATCTGGTGGTGATCGGAGACGTCGCGGCCGCGATCGGCGAGGGAGCGCGCGCCGTCGACGGCTGGCGGGGAGACTGCACGATCGTGGCGACGAACGAGGAGGCGGCGCGGCTCGCCGGCACGGCGGGAGCGCGCGACGTGGTGCTGGTGAAGGCCTCCAACGCGGCCCAACTCTGGCAGGTCGCCGAACGGGTCGTCGAAGGGCTGCCGTCGTGAGGGACGTCTTCGTCTCGGCGCTGGTCGCGCTGGTCGTCTCGCTGGTGGGCACCCCGATCGCGATCCGCACGTTCACCAGGCGCGGCTACGGCCAGCTGATCCGCGACGACGGGCCGACCAGCCACCACACCAAGCGCGGCACGCCCACGATGGGCGGCACCGTCATCATCCTGGCGACGTTGCTCGGCTACGTCGCGGCGCACCTGGTCTTCCTGAGCGGGTTCACCGCGACCGGCTTGCTCGTCCTGCTGCTGATGACCGGACTCGGCCTGGTCGGTTTCGTCGACGACTTCATCAAGATCAGCAAGCAGCGCAGTCTCGGGCTGACCAAGCTCGCGAAGTTCGCCGGCCAGGCGATCGTCGCGATCGTCTTCGGGATCCTGGCCATCCACTTCGTCAACCAGCACCATCTCGCGCCCGCCTCGACGCATCTGTCCTTCACCCGCGACTACAAGAGCTGGGCCTTCGGGACTGTCGGGTTCGTCGTGTGGGCGTACCTGATGATCACCGCGACCTCCAACGGCGTGAACCTCACCGACGGGCTCGACGGGCTCGCCAGCGGCGCCTCCTGCATGGTGTTCGGCGCCTATGTCGTCATCGCGTTCTGGCAGTACGGCAACAACTGCGTCAACGTGTCGACGACCAACTGCTACTCGGTACGCGACCCCCTCGACGCGGCGGTCATCGCCGCGGCGGCCATGGGCGCCTGCTTCGGCTTCCTGTGGTGGAACGCCTCTCCGGCGCGCATCTTCATGGGGGACACCGGCTCGCTGGCGATCGGCGGCCTGCTGGCGGGACTCGCGGTGACCACGCGTACCGAGCTGCTGCTGCTCATCCTCGGCGGGCTGTTCGTCATCGAGACGCTGTCTGTGATCATCCAGGTCGCGTCGTTTCGCGGCTTCGGGCGCCGGGTGTTCCGGATGGCGCCGTTCCACCACCATTTCGAGCTCGCCGGATGGTCGGAGAACACCGTCATCGTCCGGTTCTGGATCATCGCCGGGCTTGCGGTCGCCTTCGGGCTCGGCGTCTTCTACGCGGCGTTCCTGTCCTTCAAATGACCAGCCCCGACTTCTCGGGGCGCCGGGTCGCCGTTGCCGGCGCCGCGGTCTCGGGACTCGCGGTCGGGCGGGTGGCGCTCGACCGGGGTGCCCGGGTAGTGGTCGTCGACCAGCGGGACGACGAATCGGTCCGCGCTGCGCTGGCCCCGCTGCTGGCGGCCGGCGCCGAGGCCCGGCTGGGCGACGCCGAGTCGCCGGTCGACGCCGACCTCGTCGTGACCTCGCCCGGCTGGCGTCCCGACCAGCCGATGCTCGTCGCGGCCCAGGCCGCCGGTATCGAGGTCATCGGCGAGCCGGAGCTCGCCTACCGGATGCGCCCGTGGCTCGATGGGTTCGGGCCGCAGCCCTGGGTGGCGATCACGGGCACCAACGGCAAGACGACGACAACCGGAATGGTCGACGCCATCTTGCGAGCGGCGGGCCATCGAACCGTCGCCGCGGGCAACGTCGGCCGCCCGCTGATCGAGGTGGTGCTCGATCCCGACCCGTACGACGTGGTCGCCGTCGAGCTGTCCAGCTTCCAGCTGCACTGGAGCAGCGAGCTGACGCCGCACGTCGGCGCCGTGCTCAACATCGCCGAGGACCACCTCGACTGGCACGGGTCGATGGAGGCGTACGTCGCCGCCAAGACCGCGATCTGGCGGCGCGGGAGTGAAGGCGTCTACAACGCCGAGGACACCCTCGTCGCGGGGCTCGCCGAGGCGACCCTGTCGTGTCCGCACCCGTTCACGACCGGCGAGCCGGCGTTCGGAGGGTTCGGTGTCGCCGACGGTGCGGTCATCGATCAGATGACCAACGGCAAGACCGATACCCGCCTCGTGGAGATCGCCGACCTCGCGGTGTCCGGTCCGCACAACGTCGCGAACGCCGTCGCGGCCGCCGCGGCGACCCGGGTGTTCGGGCTCTCCGGCGGATACGACGTGCCGGTCGGCGCCGTCGGCGAGGGCCTGCGGTCCTACCGTCCCGGCCGTCACCGCAACGACGTCGTGGGTCAGGCCGGCGGAGTCACCTGGGTCGACGACTCCAAGGCCACGAACCCGCACGCGGCAGCGGCGAGCCTGTCGGCGTACCCGTCCGTGGTGTGGATCGCCGGAGGCTTGCTGAAGGGCGCCGACGTCGATCCGTTGGTCGCCGAGCAGCACCACCGGCTGCGGGGAGTCGTGCTGATCGGCCGCGATCGGGCGCAGATTGCGCAAGCTCTTGCGCGACACGCGCCGGATGTGCCGCTTGTGACGGTCGTGACGGATGAAACTAGCGGGATGGATGAGGCAGTGCAGGCTGCCGCCGAGCTGGCCCAGCCCGGCGACACCGTGCTGCTCGCTCCCGCGGCCGCCAGCATGGACATGTTCCGTGACTACGCCGAGCGGGGGGACCGTTACGCCGCGGCAGTGCGGCGCATCATCGACTACCTCTCGTAGTGGCCGCCGCCACGCGCCGCAAGACGGCGCCTGCCCCGAAGTCGCCGATCGCCGCCGTCGTCGGGCTGCTCAACCGGCCCCAGGCCTCCTACTACCTCGTCGCGGGCAGTGCGGCCGCTCTGCTGGCGCTCGGGCTGATCATGGTGCTGTCGGCGTCGAGCGTCACGTCGTACACCTCGAGCGGCTCGTCGTTCACCATCGCCTCGCGCCAGGCGCTGTGGGTGGTGATCGGGCTGCCGGTGCTGTGGCTGGGCGCCCGACTGCCGGTGCGCGCCTACCGGGTGCTCGCCTACCCGCTGCTGATCGGGTCGATCGCCCTGCTGCTCGCAGTGCTCGTGCCCGGCGTCGGCCAGAACGTGTCCGGCGCGACCAGGTGGATCGCGCTGCCCGGCGGCATGCAGCTGCAGCCGTCCGAGCCGGCCAAGCTCGCGCTCGTGCTGTGGGGCGCGGACCTGTTGTCGCGCAAGGAGAAGCGGCTCGGCGAGGCCAAGCACCTGTTGGTGCCGTTGGTGCCGATGGCGCTGCTGATCGCGCTGCTCGTCATGGCCGAGCCCGACATGGGCACCACGATCGTGCTGATGGTGGTGCTGCTCGCGCTGCTGTTCACAGCGGGCGCGCCGATGTGGCTGTTTGCCCGGCTGGGGATCGGGCTGGGCGGGCTCGCGGCGCTGCTGGCGGTCACCGAGCCCTACCGGATGCGCCGCCTCGTCGGCTTCCGTGACCCGTGCGCCGAAAGTCACGCGCTCTCGGTCGGCTACCAGGCCTGTCAGGGCCTCTACGCGCTGTCCTCGGGAGGCTGGTTCGGGGTCGGGCTGGGTGGCAGCCGGGAAAAGTTCGGCTACCTGCCCAACACCTACACCGACTACATCTTCGCGATCATCGGCGAGGAGCTCGGGCTGCTCGGCTCGCTCGTCGTGCTGGGACTGTTCGCCCTGCTCGCCTACGCCGGGATCCGGATCGCCCAGCGCTGCCGTGACCGGTTCAGCCAGCTCGCCGCCGCCGGGGTGACCGCGTGGCTGCTCGGCCAGGCGCTGGTGAACATGGGGGCGGTCGTCGGCCTGCTGCCGATCACCGGGATCCCGCTGCCGCTGGTCTCCTTCGGCGGCTCGGCGCTCGTGCCGACGATGTTCGCCATCGGGATGCTGATCTCGTTCGCGCGCAACGAGCCGGCGACCGCGAAGGCCCTGGCGGCTCGACGTCGCGCGAGGGGGCGCCGCTCGCCCCGGTTCGCCTGGGCCCGCTGACCGAGCCCTCGACCAGCTCATGAAGGCCGTTCTGGCGGGAGGCGGGAGCGCCGGCCACGTCTCCCCGTTGCTGGCGCTGGCGGATCGGCTCGTCGCCGACGACCCGGCCACCGAGATCGTCGCACTGGGGACCACGGCCGGCCTCGAGGCCCGGCTGGTGCCCGCGCGGGGCTACCGGCTGCACCCGATACCCAAGGTTCCGCTCCCGCGGCGGCCCTCCGCGGACCTGCTGCGGTTGCCCGCGAACCTGCGCCGCGCGGTCGATGCCGCGCGAGCGGCGATCGAGGAGCTGGACGCGGACGTCGTCGTCGGGTTCGGCGGCTACGTGTCCGCTCCGGCGTACCTCGCGGCGCGCCGCACGACGACCCCGATCGTGGTCCACGAGCAGAACAGCAGGCCCGGCTTCGCCAACCGGCTGGGCGCGCGGCTGACGTCGCACGTCGCGGTCACCTTTCCCGACACACCGCTGCGGCACGCGGTGCGCACCGGAATGCCGCTGCGCGCCGAGATCGTGGGTCTCGACGTCGCGGCCGCTCGGCCGGCGGCCAGGCGGGCATTCGGGCTCGACCAGCGGCGCACCACGCTGCTGGTGTTCGGCGGCTCGCTCGGCGCCCAGCGCCTCAACGAGGTCGTGCCCGCGGCGGCGGACGCCCTGTGGGAGCGCGGCGTCCAGGTGCTGCACGTCAGCGGGAACGGCAAAACGGTCGAGGTGCCCTCGCCGCCGCCCGGAGCGCCCGCGTACCGGGTCGTCGAGTACGTCGACCGGATGGAGCTCGCCTACGCCGCGGCGGACTTCGTGATCGGGCGGGCCGGCGCCAACACCGTCAGCGAGCTGACCGCCCTCGGGCTGCCGGCGGCGTACGTCCCGCTGCCGATCGGCAACGGTGAGCAGCGGCTCAACGCGCTACCAGTGGTGCAGGCGGGCGGCGGACTGATGGTCGCCGACCGCGAGCTCGATCGCGTCTGGCTGCTCGACAACGTGCTCCCGCTGCTCGCGGACCCCGCCGCGCTGGGCACCATGGGGACGGCGGCGCACGCCTTCGGCAGGATCGACGCCGACCGGCTGCTCGCGGACCTGGTCCGAACTGCGATCGGAGGATCCTGATGAGCGCCTGCACGGCCGGCGTCGCCGTCGGGTGGCCGGCGGGGTGGCGGCGGTGAGCGGGATCGTCGAGCCGGTCGGGGAGATCCCGGCCGCCGACCAGCTCGGCCGGGTCCACCTGATGGGGATCGGCGGCGCCGGGATGAGCGGGATCGCCCGGCTGCTGCTCTCCCGCGGCGTGGCGGTCAGCGGGTGCGACGCGAAGGAGTCCGCGGCGCTCGCGGCGCTGCGACCGCTCGGCGTCACCGTCTCGATCGGCCACGACCCGGCGCACTGCGCCGAGGTCGACACGGTCGTCGTGTCCAGCGCGATTCGCCCGACCAACCCCGAGCTGGAGCGGGCGCACGAGGTCGGGCGGCTGGTGCTGCCACGGGCCGCCGCGCTCGCGTCGGTGATGGCCGACCGGATCGGGCTGGCCGTCGCCGGGACCCACGGCAAGACCACGACGACCTCGATGCTGACCGTTGCGATGCACGCCTGCGGTCGCGACCCGAGCTACGCGATCGGCGGCGACCTCAACGAACCCGGGTCGAACGCCCACCACGGCACGGGCGAGTTCTTCGTCGCCGAGGCCGACGAGAGCGACCGCTCCTTCCTGCTGCTCTCGCCGCACGGCGCGGTCGTCACCAACGTCGAACCGGACCACTTGGACAACTACGGCGACCCGGCGGCGGTCCACGCCGCGTTCGAGGCCTTCGTCGGACGCGTCACGCCCGGCGGCCCGCTGCTGCTGGGTGCCGACGATCCGGGCTCACGCGCCCTCGTCGAGCCGGCCCGGGCCCGGGGCCTCGACGTCCGGACCTTCGGCGTCGCCGCCGACGCCGACGTCCGGGTCGACGACCTGGTCGTCGCACCCGGGGGCTCACGCTTCGACCTGGTCGTCGGCGGCCGCCGGCTCGGGCCGGTCGAGCTCGCGGTCCCCGGCGCCTTCAACGCCGTCAACGCCGCCGGCGCGCTCGGGCTCGGGCTCGCGGTCAGGCTGCCGTTCGCCGACATGATCCGCGGGCTGGCTGCCTTCTCCGGCGCCCGGCGCCGCTTCGAGCTGAAGGGCCTCGCCGGGGGAGTACGGGTCTACGACGACTACGCCCACCACCCGACCGAGGTGGCCAGAGGGGCGCTGGTCGCGGCCCGCGGCGCGGCCCGCGACGGCCGGGTGATCGCGGTGTTCCAGCCGCACCTCTACAGCCGCACCCAGCGCTTCGCCGCCGAGTTTGCCGAGGCGCTCGGCGCCGCCGACGTGGTCGTGGTGATGGACGTCTACGCCGCCCGGGAAGACCCGCTTCCCGGGGTCACCGGGCGGCTGATCGCCGACGCCGTGCCCGCGCCGGCCGAGGTCCACTTCGAGCCGAGCTGGGCGGCCGTCCCGACGCTGGTCGCAGAGCTGGCGAGACCGGGCGACGTGGTGATCACCATCGGCGCGGGGGACGTCACCATGATCGGCCCAGCCGTCCTCGACGAGCTTGCCGGGGCGTAGGACGTCGGGTGTCGGCGGTGGACGGATATCCGGGGCGCGACTGAGGCTCGCCCGTTGCTCGGGTTCGCCTTTTTACGTCTGCGCCGCGGGTATCCACCTACGGCCGCACAACCACGCTCGTTTCGGGCGTTGGGCCGCGCGCAGGTAGTGATTCTCAAGTTGAGATAGAGACTGGCCGAGTGAGGAACTTATGCACCGTTACGCGGGAATCATGGTCGCAGGCCTTGACCGCCGGGTGCCGTCCCCCGTAATGTCCCCGGGCTTCGAGCGGGGCAACTCCAGCCCTTCACTTGAGGTTGAGAGTTTTCCCCGACTCTCGAGGACACTCGAGCCAGTCATCGGAGCTTGGTGACCGCAGTGTCGGCGACACCTTCCCCGGGTCGCCGGCGATGCGGTCACCGCAGTGGACCCCCCGCTCCGCCGTCACAACCCGTGGAGGCATGAAGCTCGTGGCAGCACCGCAGAACTACCTCGCCGTGATCAAGGTCGTCGGCATCGGTGGTGGTGGCGTCAACGCCGTCAACCGGATGATCGAGGTCGGCCTCAAGGGGGTCGAGTTCATCGCGGTCAACACCGACGCACAGGCCCTGCTGATGAGCGACGCCGACGTCAAGCTCGACGTCGGGCGCGACCTGACCCGGGGCCTCGGCGCCGGTGCCGACCCGGCGGTCGGCCGGCAGGCCGCTGAGGACAACGTCGAGGAGATCGAGGAGGTCCTCAAGGGGGCCGACATGGTCTTCGTCACCGCCGGTGAGGGCGGCGGCACCGGGACCGGCGGCGCCCCCGTGGTCGCCCGGATCGCCCGCGAGCTTGGCGCGCTGACGATCGGGGTCGTGACCCGGCCGTTCTCCTTCGAGGGCAAGCGCCGGTCGTCCCAGGCCGAGGAGGGGATCGCGGCGCTCCGCGAGGAGGTCGACACCCTCATCGTCATCCCGAACGACCGGCTGCTGTCGATCAGCGACAAGCGGGTCAGCGTCCTGGAGGCGTTCCACTCGGCCGACCAGGTCCTGCTCTCCGGCGTCCAGGGCATCACCGACCTGATCACCACCCCAGGTCTGATCAACCTCGACTTCGCCGACGTGAAGTCCGTCATGACCGGCGCCGGCACCGCCCTGATGGGCATCGGGTCGGCCCGAGGCGACGACCGCGCCCTGGTCGCTGCGGAAGGCGCCATCGCCAGCCCGCTGCTCGAGGCGTCCATCGAGGGCGCTCACGGCGTACTGATGAACGTGTCGGGTGGCAGCGACCTGGGGCTGTTCGAGATCCACGAGGCGGCGCAGCTGGTCGCCGAAGCCGCTCACCCGGAGGCGAACATCATCTTCGGCGCCGTCATCGACGACGCGCTCGGCGACGAAGTGCGCGTCACGGTCATCGCGGCCGGCTTCGACGGTGGGATGCCGCGGGCGCGGCTGTTCGAGCCGCGGCGCGCCCAGCAGGCGCCCGCCGTGGAGCGGGAGCGGGAGCGCCCGGCGCCGGCGGTCGAGTTCGACGACGAGGAAGACGACGGTCTGCTGCTGACGGAGCTGACCGAGACCCCGCCGCCGCCCCCGGTGCGCGCCCCGCGGCGTGCGCCGGCCCCCGAGCCCGCGCCGGAGCCGGCCCGGGAGCGTGAGCCGGCCCGGGCGTCGCGGCCGACCCCGCCGCGCCGGACGATCGTCTTCGACGACTCCGACGACCTCGACGTTCCCGACTTCCTGAAGTAGCTCGTTCGACGTTGGCCGGCATCGACCTGATCGACGCCGGGTTCGCGGCTGGCCTCGTCGGCGGGTTCACCACCCGCGCGGGCGGGCACAGCCCGCCGCCGTGGGATGCGCTCAACCTCGCGCTGCACGTCGAGGACGAGCCGGCGCGGGTACTTGCCAACCGCGAGCGCCTCACCCGCCGGATCGGGAGCGCGCCCATCAGCTTCCCGCAGCAGGTTCACGGGCCGGGAGTGCTCGCCGTCGACCGTGCGACTGCGGCTGAACCCGGGATCACCCGGGAGGGCGCCCCGGGGGTCGACGCGTTGGTGACGGGCGTGCCCGGAGTGCCGCTCGGTGTCCTTGTTGCCGACTGCCTTCCGGTGCTGCTCGCCGACCGCGATCACGGGGTCGTCGCCGCGGCGCACGCCGGCCGTCGTGGTCTGGCGGAGGGGGTGCTGCAGGCCACGCTCGCGACGATGGCCGAGCTCGGCGCGACGCCCGCCACGACGATCGCCGTGATCGGCCCGGCGATCTGCGGCCGCTGCTATGAGGTTCCCGCCGAGCTGCGCGAGCAGGTGGCGGCCGTCGTCCCGGGATCGGCCTGCCAGACGCGCGCCGGCACGCCGGGGCTCGACCTGCCGGCCGGAGCCGAGCGGCTGCTGCGTGCGGCCGGCGTGTCGCAGGTGTCCCTCACCGGTCACTGCACGGCCGAGGACGGGCGCTTCTACTCCTACCGCCGCGACGGGCTCACCGGGCGATTCGCCGGGTTCGTGATGATCGAGCCCGATGCCTGACCGCCGCGGCGAGCTCACGGCCAGCTTGCGCGCCCTCGACGACCGGATCCGGCGCGCCTGCGACGCCGCAGGACGGGATCGCGCCGGGCTGACCCTGATCGCTGTGACGAAGACCTTCCCGGCATCAGACGTCCGGCTGCTGGCGCAGATCGGCGTCACCGACGTCGGCGAGAACCGCGACGACGAGGCGCGTGCCAAGCATGCGGCGTGCGCCGACCTGCCGCTGGCCTGGCACTTCGTCGGTCAAGTGCAGCGGCGCAAGGCCCGCTCGGTCGCGTCGTACGCCGACGTCGTCCACTCGATCGACCGGCCGGAGCTCGTCGCCGCACTCGGCGCGGCCGCGGCAGGGGCCGGCCGGGTCGTCGCCGGCCTGGTCCAGGTCTCGCTCGATCCGCCGGGAACCGCAGGCCGTGCCGGCGTGGACCCGGCGGGCGTCGTCGAGCTCGCCGAGCAGATCCACGCGACGGCCGGACTGGTCCCGGCCGGGGTCATGGCGGTGGCGCCGCTCGGCGCCGACCCGCGGCCGGCGTTTCGCCGGTTGGCAGAGGTCTCCGCCCGGCTGCGCGAGGTGTTCCCGGCCGCGACGGTCGTGTCGGCGGGGATGAGCGGCGATCTCGAAGCGGCCATCGAACACGGTGCGACACACCTGCGTGTCGGAACGGCGTTGTTGGGCGGTCGCGGGGCATTGGTCGGTTAGCCTTGATCGAACGTTCGGGCGCGATTTGCGCGCTCGGACGAGGCGAATGACCGGAGGACGTCGTATGGCCGGCGCAATGCGCAAGATGGCCGTCTATCTCGGGCTTGTCGAAGATGAGGACATCGATGGCGGGTACGACGACGACGCTGACTTCGACGAGCGTCCGCACGTGATCCGCCGGGGCGAGGAGCCCGTGCTGCGGGTCACCCGTCCGGACGAGGTCGCCGAGCGCCGGCCGCGGGCCGCCGCGGAGCGCCATCACGGGGTGGAGGCCGTCGACGCGCTCGAGGCCTACCGCATCACCACGGTGCACCCTCGCAACTACAACGAGGCGCGGGTCATCGGCGAGCACTTCCGTGACGGCACGCCGGTGATCATGAACCTCACCGACATGGACGACTCCGACGCCAAGCGGCTGGTCGACTTCGCAGCGGGTCTGGTCTTCGGTCGTCACGGCAGCATCGAGCGCGTCACCCAGAAGGTGTTCCTGCTCACCCCGGCCAACGTGGAGATCACCGCCGAGGACAAGTCCCGGCTGGCGGGGGCTGGCTTCTTCAACCAGAGCTGACCGGTCCCGCGAGGCAAGCGGTATCACGGTGGCCGTCGCAGCATCGATCGGGCTCTACGCGCTCTATGTGCTGATCGCTCTGCTGATTGTCCGGTTTGTCATGGATTGGGTGATGTTGCTCTCGCGTAGCTACCGTCCGACCGGGGCGGTAGCGGCTGCCCTCGAAGTCGCCTACTCGGTGACCGACCCGCCGCTGAAGGCCCTACGCCGGGTGATCCCGCCCCTGCCGCTGGGCCGGATGTCGTTCGACCTGTCCTTCCTCGTGCTGTGGGTGACCGCAGGAATCCTGATCAGCTTGCTGGCGCCGCATGCTGCCTAGACCGGCGGCAGCCGCCGGACAGTCCGCCGACCGCAGCCGAGCGGCGTGCAGGACGGGTAGCCCGGCTCGGTCCCGGGAAGGTCAACTGTCATGCCGCTGACCCCCGAAGACGTCCAGAACAAGCGGTTCACCGTCGTTCGCTTCAAGTTCGGCTACGACGAGGAAGAGGTCGACAACTTCCTCGACGAGATCGAGGAAGAGCTGCGGCGGCTGATCAGCGAGAACCGGGCGTTGCAGCAGGCAGCGGCGCGTGCGGCAGGTGCGCCCGCCCCGACGGCGGTGCTGCCGCCGTCCGCTCCGCAGCCGGCCCAGCAGCCACCACAGCCCCAGGCCGCCGTGCCGCCCGCGGTCCCGGTCCCTGTCCCGCTCCCTGAAAGCGTCGGCGGGTCCGCGATCGCCGACACCGACGACACGACGTTGCGCACGCTGATGCTGGCGCAGCGCACCGCTGAGGACGCGATCGCCCGAGCGCACGCCGACGCCGAGGAGATCCTCAACGGGGCCCGGGCGAAGGCCACGGCGCTGGAGCAGGAGCTGCGCGCGGTGCACGCCAGCCGGCTCGCGGCCCTGGAGAAGGAACGCAGCGGCCTGGTCGAGGAGATCGCGGCGCTGCGGGGTTTCGAGCGGGAGTTCCGCAGTCGGTTGCGCAGCTATCTCGAGTCCACGATCGGCGATCTCGACGCGCGGCCGAGCGTCGAGCCCGCGCCTGCCCCCGCGGCGGTGGCGGCGGCGCAGGCGGCCTCCGAGGCGCAAAGCGTGGGCCGCCACTCGGTACCCCTGCCGTCGGGGGCACCTGCGGGAGCCACGCCGGCGCCCCCGGGAGCGCCTGCACCGGGTGCGCCCACACCGGGGGCGCCTGCACCTGGGGCGCCTGCACCGGGTGCGCCCACACCGGGGGCGCCTGCACCGGGGGCGCCTGCACCGGGTGCGCCCACACCGGGTGCGCCCACACCGGGTG
>DASZRO010000052.1 GCA_035550055.1 Mycobacteriales bacterium
GTCGCGAGCGGCGATCCGGGCGGCGGCTGGCAAGGCGGAGGAGGAGCGCGGTAGCAGCGCTACCGCCGACGACGACAACGCGGTCCAGCCGTCGATCCGGGCGACGCGCAGCAGGACATGCATTGATCAGTGATTCCCTAGGGCCGGTCGCAGCCGCGAGGTTGCGCCGGACGGCCCTGTCCAGCGTGCTCCGGATCAGCGAAGATCTATGACGCGGTCGTCAGGGATGCCTTCGCAGGGGGTCACGTTGATCATTTGCTCGCGGTGCACGATGCACCTCGCGCCCGGTTCGCAGGTGTGCCTCGGGTGCGGTCTCCCGCTCGGCGCCGAGGCGACTCCGCTGGCGGCTCCCGCGATCGAAGCGGTCGCTCCGCCGGCGTTCCAGGCAGCCGACAACCCGTGGCGCAAGGCGCCCACAGCGCCGGAGCCGACCGTCGACGAGCCGGCCCCGATCCTCGCCGCGGCGACCCCCGTCGTACCGACGGCCGCCGTAGCGAACGAGCTTGTCGGTGCCGCCGCTGAGGCTGCGCAACCGAGCGCGCCGACCTCCCCGGCTGCGCCGGTCGCCGAGGCGGCGCCGGTCGCGCCGACGCCCCCCATCACGCCGATCGTCACCCCGATGGCGAACGGCCAGGCCACCGTCGCCGCCGACCTGGCAACTCCCGCCAGCCGCGGGCCGCTGCTGGCCTTCGACCCGCTGCCGCCGGTGGCCGCAGCGGCCGCCGAGGACCCGTACGTGACGGCGACCCCGGCCCCAACGGCTGCCCCGGCTGCGCCGACGACACCGGTCCCGCCGCCGATCCCGGTCGAGGACGCCGCGGGCGGCGGCACGGTACGCGGCCACGCCCACTCGACCGAGCAGACTCTCGCGGTCCCGGCGGCGTACGCCACCTTCGCCCCCGAGCCGACGCAGGCCGTGGCGGCGTACCGGCCGGACTCCGGCACTGCGGACGTCGTCGCCCTCGACTTCCCCGCCGTACTCACCGTCGCGCCGCCTCAGGCCCCGGTCGCGGGCTGGCCCGACAACCCCGCCGACCCCTACGTCCAGACGGCAGAAGCCCGCTGATCTTGACGCTTTCGGCCTGATGGGTGCTCTATCAGGCCGAAAAGGTCAAGATCACCGAGGGTGGCTGGTAGCCTGATGTACGTCGCGGCGTACGCCGCAATCTCCCGTGGGCGAGCTGCCCATGTGGTCGCAAACGTCAGTTGCTCCTTCATTGGGCCGGCTTTTCGTAGTTTCGCGGCCTGAACGCACAGGAGCACAACCATGTCTTCACCCACCCGACATCGCGCTGCGCGCAAGCCGGCAGCGGCCACCTATCAGGGCCAGCGCAGCAAGCCCGCTCGCACCGGCCAGCCGGAGCGCGGCCAGGGCCAGGTCTCTCGCAGCCCGCACCAGGGCCAGAGCAAGGACCACAGCCAGGGCCAGCCGGCTCGCGGCCAGGGTCAGACCTCCCGCGGCCAGCACCAGGGCCAGGGCGCGCCGGCTCGCGGCCAGGGCCAGCCGGCTCGCGGCCAGGGTCCGTCACGCACCCCCGGCAAGCCGAAGCGCCGCACGACCAACGACCGTCCGGTACGCCGGCCCGCGCTGTCCCAGCTCGACCTCGCGCTGAACGCGGCGCAAGAGCTGCCCGAACCCGAGCCGCGCACGTTCGCCCAGCTCGGCCTGCCCGAGGCCGCCGTACGCGTCCTCAACCGGCGCGGCATCGACTCGCCGTTCGCCATCCAGGCGCGGGCGCTGCCCGACGCGATCGCCGGCCGCGACGTACTTGCCCGTGCCCAGACCGGGTCGGGCAAGACACTCGCGTTCGGCCTGCCGATGATGGCGCGCCTCACCGGTGACGGCAGCGCTCGCCGTACCCTTCGCCCGCGCGGCCTCGTCCTCGTCCCGACTCGTGAGCTCGCCCGGCAGGTCGCGAACGACCTCGAGCCGGTCGCCACGATCCTCGGGCTGAAGATCGCCACCGTCTTCGGCGGCGCGCCGATGGGCCGCCAGATCGAGCAGCTGCGCCGCGGTGTCGACGTCGTCGTCGCGACGCCGGGTCGGCTCATCGACCTGATGGAACGCGGCTCGGTGTTGCTCGACGCGGTCGAGATCGCCGTACTCGACGAGGCCGACCACATGGCCGACCTCGGGTTCATGCCGGCGGTCACGAAGATCCTCGACGAGACGCCGCAGGGCCGGCAGTGCCTGCTGTTCTCCGCGACCCTCGACCGCGGCGTAGACAAGCTGGTCGAGCGCTATCTCCACGACCCGGCCATCCACGCGGTCGCGCCGACGCCGATCACGGCTGAGAACATGCGCCACCAGGTCTTCGAGCTCGCCCACGAGGACAAGGTCCCGGTCGCGGCGCAGATCGCGGGACGCCCCGCCCGGACGCTGTTCTTCGTGCGTACCAAGCACGGCGCCGATCGGCTCGCCCGCCAGCTGGTCAACCACGGTGTCGAGGCGGCCGCGATCCACGGCAACCTCAACCAGGGTCAGCGCCAACGTGCGCTCGACGCGTTCGCCAGCGGTCACAGCCGGGTCCTCGTCGCCACCGACGTCGCCGCTCGCGGCATTCACGTCGACGACGTCGATCTCGTCGTGCACTTCGACCCGCCGAACGACCACAAGGACTACCTGCACCGCTCGGGCCGTACGGCGCGGGCCGGCGCGACCGGCACCGTCGTGTCGCTGGTCGAGCCGGGCCAGGTCCGCGACGTCGAGCGCATCCACTCCGCCGCCTCGGTCACTCCCGAGATCGCGCGCGTCACCGACGACCACCCCGCCGTACACGCCCTGGCCACGTCGGGTGAGCCGGTCGTCGTACAGCCCCTCGCCGTACCGGAGCGCCAGCCCCACCCGGGCGGTGGCGGCGCACGCCGACCCCGCTACAACGGCCGGGCCGCGAAGCGCCGGCACGCCAACCCGGCGTGATCTTGACGCTTTCGGCCTGTTGGAGCACCCATCAGGCCGAAAGCGTCAAGATCACCGGGGGTTGAGGAGGGCGCGGACCGCCTTGCGGTCGGTCTTCCCGACCGAGGTGAGCGGTACGGCGTCGAGGATGTGCACCTCGCGGGGGTACTTGTACTTCGCGAGGTGGCCCTTGGAGAACTCGACCAGCTCCTCACCCGTGACGGTCGCACCCGGCCGCAGCGCGACCGCGGCCACGACCTCCTCGCCGGACTCGGCGTCGGCCTTGCCGACGCACGCCGCCTGCGTGACGTCCGGGTGCTGAAGAAGCACCTCTTCGACGTCGCGCGGGTAGACGTTGAACCCGCCGCGGATGATCAGGTCCTTCAGCCGGTCGACGATCGTGAGGTAGCCCTCGTCGTCGAAGCGGCCGACGTCCCCGGTGTGCAGCCAGCCGCCGCGCAGCGCGAACTCCGTCGCCTCCGGGTCGTTCCAGTAGCCCTTCATGACGCTCGGGCCCTGGACGCAGACCTCACCCTCTTCGCCGGCGGGCAGCACGTTGCCGGCCTCGTCCTGGATGGTCACCGTGACCCCGGGCAGCGGCTTGCCGACCGTGCCGGGCTTGTTGAACCCGAACCGGTTTGCGGTCACCCCGGCCGAGGCTTCGGTGAGCCCGTACCCCTCGAAGATCTCCACGCCGAGGCGGCGCTGGACCTCCTCACGCAGCGCCATCGGCAACGGCGCGGCACCGGAGCCGAACATCTGCATCGAGGACAGGTCGTGCTCCTCGATCGGCAGCGCCAGCACCATCGTCATCATCGACGGCACCATCGCGCTCACCTCGAGCCGGTGCTCCTCGACGAGCGTCACCCACGACGGCGCGTCGAACCAGCGCTGCATGACGCTGAAGCCCTGCTCCTCGCTGTGCATCGACGCGCACACGAGCATCAGCCCGTAGGCGTGCGACAGCGGCAGCGGCAGCAGTGAGCGAGTGAACTTCACGTCCGACTGTTGCGTGCTCTGGTGCAGCGAGTGACCTGCCGACCACAGACCTTTGTGGGTGAGCATCACGCCCTTGGAACGCCCGGTCGTGCCGCCGGTGTAGAGCAGCGCGGCCAGGTCGTCGTCGGCTCGCGGCACGATCTCGCCCGGCTCGGTGTTCTCCAGGTCGGCGAAGGACAGCGCGCCAGGGACCGCCTCCACGGCCGGCGCGTCGCCGACGACGATCATCTTGAGGTCGAGGCCGTCGAGCGCCGACTGGAGCAGCGGCACCAGCTCGGGGGTGAGGATCGCCGCCTTCGCGCCCGAGTGCTCGAGCACGTGGTGCAGCTCCGGCGGGCTGATCAGGAACAGGATCGGCGTCACGACCGCGCCCGCCCGCCAGATCGCGTTGTACGACACGAACACCTCGGGGGTGTTCATCATCAGTACGACGACCCGGTCGCCGGGCTCGACGCCGATCGACTGCAGGCCGGCGGCGAAACGCTTGCCGCGCTCGTGCATGTCACCGGTGCTGTAGGTCTTGCCCTCGAAGCACAACGACTCGTAGTCGCCGGTCTTCGCGAAGTGCTCGTCCGACAGCGCCGCCAGGTTGTGGCTGCCGACCTCGCTCATGACGCCGCCGCGATCGCGAGGCGCGCCACGGTGTCGAAGGCCTCGACGTCGTCGCCGAGCAGGAAGCGGTCGACCTTCGCCCTTCGCCAGTACAGATGGGCGTCGTGCTCCCAGGTGAAGCCGATGCCGCCGTGCACCTGCACCAACGTCTCCGCCGTGTGTTCGACCACCGCGGCCGCGGTTCCTTTTGCGGCGGCCGCCGCGAGCGGCAGCTCACTCGGCGACTCGTCCGCTGTCCACGCCGCCCACCACACCAGCGAACGCAGCTGCTCGACGCCGACGAACGCGTCGACCAGCGCGTGCTTGATCGCCTGGTAGGAGCCGATCTGCCGGCCGAACGCGACGCGCTGCTTGGCGTACTCGACACCGATCTCCAGCGCCTTGCTCGCCGTACCCAGACCTTCCGCGGCGAGGACGACCTGGCCGACGTGCAGCGCGCGCTCCCAGCGGGCGACCGCGTCGGCGTCGACGACCTCGAAGCCGTCGTCGAGCGTCACGTCGGCCAGCCCGCGCGTGGCGTCGATCGGTGGCCGCTCGGTGACCGTGGCGGTCCCGACGACGAGCGCGCCGTCGCGCAACGCGAGGAAGGTGTCAGCGGTCGTCGCGTCGAGGACGGGCCCGCCGTGTTCTTCGATGATCGCGTACGCCGCGGAGCCGTCGGCCAGCGCCGCCAACCGGGCCGCGTCGCCGTCGAGCAGCACCGCCGCCCTGGCCGCGGTGACCAGGCTCGGACCGGCGAGCACCCGACCGGCCTGCTCGGCGACGACCGCGAGGTCGAGCACCGACCCGCCGCCGCCACCGGCCGACTCCGCCACCGTGATCGCCGCGAAGCCGGTGTCGGCGATGGCCTTGCGGCCCGGCTCGATCGGCGCGCCGGTGTCGAGGCTCGCCCGCGCCGCGCTCGGCGAGGCAGCGCTGGTGAAGAAGTCGGCGGCCGCGGAGGCGAGGGCGCGCTGCTCGTCGCTGAGGTCGAAGTTCACTGCGCTCCTCCGCCGATCTTGAGACTGTCGTTGAACGACATGCCCTTGTCCGCACGGGGCTCCGGCGGCAGGCCGAGCACCCGCTCACCGAGCACGTTGCGCAGGATCTCGTCGGTGCCGCCGGCGATCGCCATGCCAGGCAGCCCGGCCTGCGAGCTCTGCCAGCGGCCGTCGCCGTCGGCGGTGCTCGCGTAGACGCCCTCGTCGCCGAGCAGCCGCACTCCGAGGTCGGCGAGCGCACGTCCGGTCTTGGTGCCGGCGAGCTTGCCGGCACTGGCCTCCGGTCCGGGCATCGCGCCCTTGGAGATCGCCGACAGCTGTCGGTAGCCGGTGTAGCGGGTCGCGAGCGACGCGGCGTACTGCCGGCCGAACTCCTGACGCACCAGCGCCTGCCGGCCTTCGGGCAGCGCACCGATCCGCTTCGCGACGTGAGCGGCTGCCGCGTCGAGGCTGGTGCCGACGTCGGTGCCGCCGCCGCCGAGGGAGAGCCGCTCACTCATCAGCGTGGTGAGCGCGACCCGCCAGCCGTCGCCGACCTCACCGAGCCGCTCCTCGTCGGGGATCTCCACGTCGTCGAAGAACACCTCGTTGAACTCCGAGACGCCGCTCATCTGACGCAGCGGGCGGACCGTCACGCCCGGCGCGTGCATGTCGACCACGAACATCGTCAGGCCGCGGTGCTTGGCGACGTCGGGATCGGTGCGCGCCAGCAGGATGCCGTAGTCGGAGACGTGGGCGAGCGTGGTCCAGACCTTCTGGCCGTTGACCCGCCAGCTGCCGCTGTCGGTCTTCACGGCCTTGGTACGCAGCGCGGCCAGGTCGCTGCCCGACGCGGGCTCGCTGAACAGCTGGCACCAGACGTCGTCGCCGCGCAGCAGCCGGCCGAGGTAGCGGCTCTTCTGGTCGTCGCTGCCGTGTGCGATCACCGTCGGGCCGCACATGCCGAGACCGATGACGCCGATGAACCCGGCCAACCCGGCCTTGGCGGTCTCCTGGTTGACGATCGCCTGCTGCATCTGGGTGCCGCCCTGGCCGCCGTACTCCTTCGGCCAGGTGACGCCGACCAACCCGCCCTCGTACATCAGCGCCTGATGCCGCTTCGCGGCGTCGACGTCGACGGCGCGCCGGCCGCCCTCGCTGATCGACATCAGCTCGTCGCGGTGCGCCTGGATGTAGTCGCGCACGGTGGCCCGGTAGGCCGCCTCGTCAGGTGTGTCCTCGAAGTCCATGGGGCCCAATCTTTCGCAGCGGAAACATCCGGTCAAGGCAGGCACTTACATGCAGCTCAGAACGTATGTTCGCTACCGCTGACCACCCGCAATGGTTACTGTCAGGCTCATGGCGACGGACACCGGCATCGCCACCCGGCCGGCGCAACGGACGCGGCGGACCCAGGCGGAACGCCGCGCGACCACCCGTCGAGCGCTGCTCGACGCGACGTTGGAGGAGCTCGACGCGGTCGGCTACGCCAACCTCACCACGGCGTCCGTCGTCGCGCGCGCCGGGGTGACGCGGGGCGCGCAGGCCCACTACTTCGCGACCAAGGCCGACCTCGTCGTCCAGGCCCTGCGCCACATCACCGACCAGCTGATCGCAGAGCTGATCGCTCAGCCGCCGAAGCGCTCGGAGTCGGTGAGGGAACAGTACGAACTGCTGCTCAACCGGCTGTGGGAGCTCAACGCGGGGATCGCCTCGACCGCGCTGATCGAGCTGTGGGTCGCCTCCCGCACCGACTCCGAGCTCGCCGAGCACCTCGACCGGTTCCAGAAGGAGATCAGCCGCCACCTCGTCGAGACCGCCGAGACGGTCGCGCCGGAGTTCACCGCCCTGCCCGAGGCGGGGCATCTGCTGATCAACGGCTTCGCCATCATCCGCGGGCTGTGGCTGATGCGAGCCGTGACCAGCGAGCGACGGATCCGCCGGCTGTGGCCCACGGCCCGGGACCAGCTCGTCGCGGGGGCCGGACTCTGATGACGAAACGCCGTGCCGCCGGGTCTCACTTACCTGCGACAGTGCATGCAAGTTGTGGCAAGGTGATGCCGTGACGACGTTCGTCGCCCTGACCCTGGTCGGGCTGGTCACCGGCTGCGTCTACGCGCTGACCGCGGCCGGGCTCGTCGTCACCTACACGACCGCCGGCGTCTTCAACTTCGCCCAGGGCGCGATGGGCATGATGGGCGCCTTCTCGTTCTGGCAGCTGTGGCAGGCGTGGCACATCCCGCTGGGCTTCTCGCTACTCATCGTGCTGGGCGGGTTCGCTCCGCTGTTCGGCGTACTGGTCGCGCGGTTCCTCTTCAACGGCCGCAGCGCCGGCGCCGACCAGTCGCTCGCGCTGACCCTTGCGCTGCTGCTCGTCCTGCTCGGCGCCGCGAGCGCGATCTGGAAGCCGACCACCGCGCGCAGCGTCCCGTCGTGGGCAGGCAACGGCTCGATCACGATCGGCATCCTCAACATCAACGCGATGCAGTTGCTGATCATCGCGACCGCGGTCGCGATCGCGATCGGGCTGCGGCTGATG
>DASZRO010000053.1 GCA_035550055.1 Mycobacteriales bacterium
TGGTGGGCGAGGGGGGAGTTGAACCCCCACGTCCTTACGGACACACGGACCTGAACCGTGCGCGTCTGCCATTCCGCCACTCGCCCGCGGGGACGCTCACGCTAGCACGCAGGTTTGATCAGGCCTTCCCGTTACGATCACGCTCGAGGCGCAGCGCGGCAGGCGCGATGAACCTGTCGTACGTCGCGAGGCGTGCGCCCCGGACAGTCCGGGAAGGGACGCGTCGTGGGAGTCCTGCAAACCTTCGAGCGGCGCCTCGGCGGTCTGGTCGAGGGCGCGTTCGCGCGGGTGTTCAAATCCGAGGTGCAGCCCGCAGAGATCGCGACCGCGTTGCAGCGCGAGTCCGACGACCGCAAGGAGGTCGTCGCGCGTGGCCGGATTCTGGCTCCCAATGCCTACGTGGTCGAGCTCGGCGACCGGGACTTCCATCGCATCGAGGAATGGGCCGAGCCGCTCGGCGAGGAGCTCGCCGCGATGGTCCGCGAGCATGCCGCCGAGCAGGGCTACTCCTTCGTCGGCCCGGTCGTCGTCGGCTTCGAGCAACAGGCCGGCATCGGCACCGGCGTCTTTCGGGTACGCAGCGCGGTGGAGGCCCCCGACGAGCCGGCCGAAGCCGCACCGGTCGCTCGCAAACGGCCGGCCGCGCCCGCCCCGGCCGGCGCCTACCCGCGTCGGCCTCGGCTGCTGGTGGACAGCGCGGCCGAGGACTCGGCGTACTTTTTGACTCACGCTGTCACCGTCATCGGGCGTGCCAGCGACTGTGACCTCCGCCTGGAGGACTCCGGGGTGTCGCGGCGGCACGCCGAGATCCGTTACAGCGACGGCCGGGTGGGCATCGTCGACCTCGGCTCGACGAACGGAATCGCGGTCAACGGCAAGCCGGTCGAGCGCGTGGAGCTGCACGACGGCGACCGACTCGACATCGGTCACTCGACCTTGATCTTCCGGCTCGACGAAGGCTGATCGACGTTGCCGGTCGCCGTCGTCTTCCTGCTCCGCACCGTTGTCCTGATCCTGCTGTGGGGCTTCGTCATCGCCGCGGTCGTGGCAGTGCGTCACGACATCTTCGGCGTCAAACCGAAGCCTGCCCGCGCCACAGCGCCTCCCGCAGCCGCGCCGCCGCCACCCGCGGCGAAGCCGAAACGAGCCCGCGGCGCCCGGGCGTCCAGCGGACCGCCGACCCGGGTGGCGATCGTCGGTGGCCCCCTCGCCGGGCGGACCGTCCCGCTGACCTCTCTTCCCATCACCATCGGACGGGCCGCTGACTCGACGATCACCATCAACGACGACTACGTCTCGCAACGCCATGCCCGGCTCTACCCCGACGGCTCGGCCTGGTTGATCGAGGACCTCGGCTCGACCAACGGCACCGTGCTCGACAACGCGACCGTGACCGCCGCCACCGAAGTGCGCAAGGGCTCACGAATCCAGATCGGCAAGACCGTCCTGGAGCTGCAATGAGTGCCAGTACGGCGGACGGCGGCGGCTGGGACGGTGGCGCCGCCTGGCGCTTCGGAGCGCGCACCGATGTCGGGCTGGTGCGTGACGGCAACGAGGACTCCCTCTACGCCGGCCCGCGGCTGCTCGTCGTTGCCGACGGGGTCGGCGGCTCTGTTGCGGGCGAGATCGCCAGCCGGCTGGCGGTCCAGGCGCTTGCCCCGCTGGACTCCGACACCGCGGTCACCGACCCGCTCGCGTCGCTGCGCAGCGCGGTGCTCCACGCTGACGTCCTGCTCCACGACTCGATCGAGCGCGACCCGCAGCTCGCCGGCATGGGTACGACGCTGACCGCAATCCTCAGCGCGGGCGGCGCGGTAGGCCTGGCGCAGCTCGGCGACTCCCGGGCGTATCTGTTCCGCGGGGGCGAGCTGACCCAGATCTCGAACGACCACACGCTCGTCCAGTCCCTCGTCGACGAGGGACAGATCACCCCCGAAGAGGCACACGTCCATCCGCGTCGCTCCTGGATCCTGCGCGCGCTCGACGGCCGGGGTGAGGCCGAGCCCGACCTGGTGCCGCTCACCCCCGTCGCCGGGGACCGGTACCTGCTGTGCAGTGACGGCCTGTCGGACTACGTCGACGCCTCGGCGATCGCCGCGACCCTCGCCGACGCGAGCCCCCCGCAGCAGACGTGTGACCGGCTGGTCGACCTCGCCCTGCAAGCCGGCGCGCCCGACAACGTGACCTGCATCGTCGCCGAGCCGGTGAATCACGACGACGCGACGAGCACACCGCTCGTCGGTGGCGCCGCGGTCGCGACCGACCGTGAGCCGGCCGCCGCGCCGGGGACGGCCGCCGACCCGCAGCCTCAGCGGCCGTTGCCGTCGCGGGGCGGCGGGATCGGGCGACGACTCGCCGTGGTCGCGGCACTCGTCGTCCTGCTCATCGCGGTCGCGATCGGCGGCACCGCGCTCTACGTGAGCAGCCAGTGGTACGTCGCGAACGACAACGGCACCGTCGCGGTCTACCACGGCGTCCGCGGCGAGTTCGCCGGCGTCTCACTGTCGAAGGTCGACCACGACACCGACCTGCCGACCGATGAGCTGACCGAGTCCGACCGCCCGCTGCTGCACAGCGGCCAGGTGTCGAGCAGCAGCAAGGCGAGCAGCGAAATCGCCACGCTGCGCGGCGACGCCTGCACGGCGTGGTCAGCGGCGCATCCGGCGAAGCCGAGGACGACGAAGAAGCCGGCCAAGCATCGGCACACCGTGCCGCGGCAGCCGGCCGCGCCCTCGGCGCCAGTCCAGCCGAGCTGGTGTCAGACCGGCTGATGGCTGACATCGCTGCGCCGGTCGGCGTCAAGCGGCGAGGCACCGAGCTCGCGTTGATCGGGTTCGGCCTCGTCCTGACGATGGTCGCGTTCACCTCCGCCAGTGCCGCCTACTCCGACAAGCTGCCGAGCGGGCTGGTCAGCGACGGCCTCGGGTTCATCGCGCTCGCCGGTGTCGCCCACCTCGCGGTACGCCGGTTCGCGCCGTACGCCGATCCCGTCCTGCTGCCCGCCGCGGTGGTGCTCAACGGACTCGGCCTGGTGCTGATCCATCGGCTCGACCTGGGCGCGGCGAGCAACGCGAAGGCCGCGGGAACCTCTGCCGGCACCGCCGCCGCGCCCTTGCAGCTCGTCTGGACGATCATCGGCGTCGCGCTGTTCGTCGGTGTGCTCGTCGTGGTCCGGGACCACCGCCGACTCCAGTCGCTGACCTACACCGCCATGGCCGCGGGTCTCGGCCTGCTCGTCCTGCCGGCGCTGCTGCCGGCCAGCCACAGCACCGTCAACGGCGCGCGAATCTGGATCCGCTTCGGAGGCTTCTCCTTCCAGCCGGGCGAGATCGCGAAGCTCGCCCTCGAGGTGTTCTTCGCCGGCTACCTGGTCAGCAAGCGCGACGTCCTCGCCCTCGCCGGACGCAAGGTGATCGGCATCACGCTGCCGCGCGGACGCGACCTCGGTCCCGTGCTCGTCGCCTGGGCGGCGAGCCTGCTGGTGCTGACCCGGGAGAGCGACCTCGGGTCGAGTCTGCTGTTCTTCGGGATCTTCGTCGTCATGCTCTACGTCGCAACCGAACGTCGGTCGTGGCTGCTGATCGGCCTCGCCCTGTTCGCGGTCGGCGCCTTCGCCGCGAACCACTTCATCGGGCACGTCCACGAACGGGTCGAGATCTGGCTGCACCCGCTCAACCCGGCCACGATCACCAACACCAGCTACCAGCTCGCGCAAGGCCTGTTCGGTCAAGCGACCGGCGGGATCTTCGGCACCGGACTCGGGCAGGGCCGGCCCGACATCGTCCCCTACGCCAACACCGACTTCATCGCCTCGACGATCGCTGAGGAGCTCGGCCTGGCCGGCCTGATGGCCGTGCTCGTCATCTACCTGCTGATCGTCATGCGCGGAATCCGCGCCGCCCTCGGCACACGCGACGACTTCGGCAAGCTGCTCGGTGCGGGTCTGGCCTTCGGGCTCGCGTTGCAGGTGTTCGTGCAGGTGGGCGGGGTCACCCGGCTCATCCCGCTCACCGGCCTGACGTTGCCGTTCCTGTCCTACGGCGGGTCGAGCCTGGTGTCGAACTGGATGGTGGTCGCGCTGCTGATCCGGATCAGCGACGCGGCTCGCCGCCCGGCGCCGGACCGACCGGCCGCGCCGGACGAGCACGCAACAGTGGCGATCCGGCTATGAACAGCCCGCGAAGCAACCCGATGAACCGGCCGCTGCGGCACGTCGCCGTCGCCGCGCTGGTGATGTTCGCGGCGCTGCTGATCAACTCCAACGTCGTACAGGTGGGCGAAGCGTCCTCGCTACGCGCCAACCCGCACGACGTGCGGGTGCTGTACGGCGAGTACAGCCGCGATCGCGGGCCGATCGTCGTCGCCGGGAAGGACATCGCGAAGTCGATCGCGACCCACGACACCTTGAAGTACCTGCGGACCTACCCGGGTGGCGCTGCCTACGCGCCGGTGAGCGGGTACTACTCGCTGGTCATCGGCGCCTCGGGCATCGAGCAGGCCGAGGATCCCATCCTGTCCGGCTCCGACGACCGGCTCTTCCTGCACCGGATCTCCGACGAGATCACCGGCAAGAACCCGTCGGGCGGGTCGGTCGTGCTGACCCTGAACCCGGCGGCGCAGCTGGCTGCCTACCGAGGGCTGAGCGGAGTGCGTGGCGCGGTCGTCGCCATGGATCCCTCGACCGGTGCGATCCTCGCACTCGCGACCTCGCCGTCGTACAACCCTTCGCTGTTGTCCTCCCACGACCCGCAGGCGATCACCCGCAACTACCACCGGCTGCTGCACGCACCGGGGGATCCGCTGATCGACCGGGCGTTGTCCGAGACCTACCCGCCGGGCTCGCTGTTCAAGATCGTCACCGCGTCGGCGGCGTTCGGCACCGGCCGGTTCAACCCGCAGACCGTCATCCCGTCGCCCACGCAGCTACGGCTGCCGGATACGGACACCTACATGCAGAACTTCGGCGGCGAGAGCTGCGGCAACGGCAGCACCGACACGATCGCCGACGCTTTCCGGATCTCCTGCAACACCGCCTTCGCCGGTCTCGGGTTGAAGGTCGGCATTCACACCCTCGCCGCGCAGGCGAAGGCGTTCGGAATCGGACAGTCGGAGTCGATCCCGCTCCACGTGGCCGCCAGCCAGTTCGCCTTCGACGCCAACGCGCCGAACACCGCGCTGTCCTCGATCGGTCAGTTCGACGACGCGCTCACCCCGCTGCAAGCGGTGCAGATCGGGGCGGCGATCGCCAACCACGGGGTCGAGATGAAGCCCTACCTCGTCTCGCAGGTGCGCGGCGCCAACGCGCAGGTGCTGTCGCAGACCAAGCCGCAGGAGCTGCGGCAAGCGGTGTCGCCGTCGGTCGCGGACGAGGTCAAGTCGGTGATGGAGCTCGTCGTCGCGTCCGGGACCGGTACGGCGGCGCAGATCCCCGGGGTCACGGTCGCCGGCAAGACCGGCACCGCCCAGCACGGCCTGGCCTCGCAGCACCTCCCGCCCGACGCGTGGTTCGTCGCGTTCGCTCCCGCAGACGCCCCGAAGGTCGCGGTCGCGGTGCTGGTGGAAGACGGCGGCAGCCTGGGCAGCGACGCCACCGGCGGTGCGGTCGCGGCACCGATCGCCCGCTCCGTCATGTGCGCCGTGCTGGGGTGCTCGTGACAGTGCCCGCCGCCATGACCCGAGGCGACTGGTGAGCCAGTCCGACGACGACGTCGTGCCGCTGATGACGTTGGCCGACCGTTTCGTCCTCGTCCAACGGCTTGCTGCCGACGACCGGCACGAGACCTGGCGGGGCCACGACGACCTCGCCGGCCGAGAAGTTGCCGTCACCCGCTATTTCGGGGCGGACGATGCGTGGCTCGCGGCGTTCGACCGTCGGGCGCGTCAGCTCGAAGCGATCGCAGACCCGGGCATCGCGAGCGTCCTCGCCCACGACGTCTCTGATGACCCGCCATGGCTCGCGGCGGCCTACGTCGAGGGCGAGACGGTGACGGCGATCCTGCTCGACCGTGGGCTGGCCACGGACGATGCGCTCGCGGTGATCGGGCAGACGGCGATGGCGCTCGCCGCCGCGCACGGCAGCGGGATCGCGCACGGCCGCCTCGACGGCGACCACATCCAGGTCCGCTCCGACGGGTCGGTGGCGCTGTTCGGGTTCGCGATGCCCGCGCCGCCGGCCGTGGCCGACGACCTGGCGGCCCTCGCGCGGTTGGCGCATGAGCTTCTCGATCGGTCAGCCGCAGACGGCAGCGACGTGGCCGATCTGCTGCGGCTGCTCGACGCGGGCGACTGGACCGACGTCGCCGACGTCGGGCGCACCACGCTGGCGCTCGCGGCGGCTGCTCGGGCCGGCTCGGGGCTGCCGATGCGACCTGCGCTCACCCCGGCGGAGCCCGACGACGAGGCGGCTCAGCCGCGCCGACCGTGGTACGACGAGGCGGAACGCAAGCGGGTACGCAACCGACTGATCGCGCTGGCCGCCATCGTCGTACTCGGCGGCGTGGTCCTGCTGCGGATCGTCGGCGCCGGCGCCGGCCAGACCGCGGTCCCGAGCGTCGTCGGGATCTCCTTCGAGGAGGCCCAGCACGACCTCAACGAGGACGGCCTGCGCGCGAACGAGACGATCACCACCGGTCGTCCCGGCACCGACGGGACCGTCATCGCCCAGGACCCGCCGGCCGGGCAGCGGGTCAAAGTCGGCTCGGTCGTACAGCTCACCGTCGTCGCGCTGGGCTCCGGCTGATGAGGCGTCCGTGGTCTGCATCGCGGCTGGCGTCGGCCGGTAGCGTCGTCGCCGTGCGCGGCCTCGTCATCGATCGGTCGGTCGCTCGTGGCTAGGAAACGGACGTTGATCGCCGACCGCTACGAGATCGGCGAGGTGATCGGCCACGGTGGGATGGCCGAGGTCCACCGCGGTCGCGACGTCCGGCTCGGCCGCCCGGTCGCGATCAAGCTGTTGCGCCGCGACCTGGCCCGCGACCCGGCCTTCCAGGCCCGCTTCCGCCGTGAGGCACAGTCGGCCGCGTCGTTGAACTCACCGTCGATCGTCGCGGTCTACGACACCGGCGAAGGCACCATCGACGGGGTCGCGACGCCGTACATCGTCATGGAGTACGTCGACGGGCGCACGCTGCGCGACATCCTCGCCGCCGAAGGACGGCTGCTACCGCGCCGCGCCCTCGAGATGGCCGCGGCGATATGCGCTGCCCTCGAACAAGCCCACGCGGCCGGCATCGTCCACCGCGACATCAAGCCCGGCAACGTGATGGTCACCGGCTCCGGCGAGGTCAAGGTCACCGACTTCGGCATCGCCCGCGCCTCGACGAGCTCGACCGCCACGATGACCCAGACCGCCGCCGTCGTCGGGACCGCGCACTACCTCTCCCCGGAGCAGGCGCGGGGCGAGCACGTCGACGCCCGCAGCGACATCTACTCCACCGGCTGCCTGCTCTACGAGCTGCTCACCGGCGCTCCCCCGTTCACGGGCGAGTCGGCCGTCGCGGTCGCCTACCAGCACGTGCGCGAGGACCCGGTCCCGCCGTCGTCGGTCGAGCCCGACGTGCCGGCGGCCGCCGATGCGATCGTCCTGGTCGCGATGGCGAAGAATCCAGTCAACCGCTACGGCAGTGCCGCCGAGATGCGGGCGGACATCGAGCGAGCGTTGGCCGGCCGGCCGGTCCACGCCCACCCGGTGTCAGCGGGAAGCGAGCCGACCGGAGCCACGATGTCGCCGACCACCGTCCTGCTGCGTGAGCCTGCCACCCGCCGCCGCGGCGCCGCCTACGCCGCGCTCGCGGTTGCCGCGCTCGCGGTGTTCGTCATCGCGCTGGTCATCGCGCGCAACGTGGTGACCGGCAACGGCGGCGACCTCAACACGCCGGTCCTCGTGGGGCAGTCCTACGCCGACGCGCAGTCGACGTTGGCCGCGCAGGGCCTGCGGGTCGGCACGGTGACCGACGAGTACAGCGCGGCCGAACCCAAGGGCGCGGTCGTCTCGCAAGACCCGCCGGCCGGCATCCTGCTGCGCAAAGGTCAGCCGGTGAACCTGGTCATCTCCGAGGGGATCGAGTACGTCCTGGTCCCCGACGGCATCATCGGGCTGTCGCAGGTCGATGCGACGAGTGCCCTCGAAGCCGCGCACCTCAAGATCGGCCGGGTGATCGAGATGAACTCGGCGGTGCCGGCGGGCCAGGTGCTGGCCACCGACCCGGTCGCGGGCACGTCGATCCCGGCGGGTAGCAAGATCACGCTGACCGTGTCCAACTCGCACGTCAAGGTTCCCGACGTCACGGGCATGGACCAGGCGACCGCCACCGCGCTGCTCCAGCAGGCCGGCTTCCAGGCCGTCGTGAAGCCGACCGCCGTCTACAACCCGAGCAAGGACGGCCAGGTCATCAGCCAGACGCCGGTCGCCGGCACGTACGTCGCCAGCGGCTCGAACGTGACGATCTACGTCGACGAGCTCACACCGACCAGCAGCACGAGCCCGTCGGTCTCGCCGACCGAGTCGCCCGAGCCGGACGAGTCGGGATCTCCGGTCTTCTGACGTTCAGCTCAGGTAGCCGCGGCGGCGAGCGATGGCGACCGCCTCGGTGCGACTTCCGGCGTCGAGCTTGGCGAGCAGGTTCGAGATGTGGACGCTCACCGTCTTCGCGCTGATGAACAGCGCCGCCGCGATGTCACGGTTGCTCCTGCCGGTCGCGACGAGGGTGAGAACCTCCAGCTCCCGGGGCGTGAGCGCGTCGAGATCTCGGACCTTACCGGAGCGAGGCGACTCGCCGGTCAACTCAGAGCTCTGCCCGCGCAGCTCGGCGAGCAGCGCACCTGCCCCCAGCTGAAGTGCTGTCGCGCGCGCCGCGACGCGCTCGGCCTCGGCGCCAGCAGCGTCCCCGGTGGCGGCGAGGACGGCGGCCAGCCGGGCCCGCGAGCGCGCCGCCTCGTAGACGTGGCCGAACGTGTCGAACGCCTCGACCGACTCGCGCCAGCACCCGACCAGTACGCCGGCATCGGGCAGCGGCTCGACACCCGACAACCAGTGCAGCCGGGCGCTTTCGGCTTCCAGCCGCTTCGCCCACGCCTGTCCTTCCGGGCCCGGGTTGACCATGGCCGCGGCGACCTTCCGCGCCTGTGCCGCCACGTCGTCGGCGCAACGCACCAGCTCGGCCCGCTCGCTCGCCGGTGCCGTCGCGGCCGCCGTCGCGATGCACCCGACGAGCAGCGCCGCCAGCCGAACCCGCGCGTTGAATCCCGGCCGCTGCCAGAGCGCACCGACGAAGGCGACGACCTCGTCGTGGACGGCGATCGCCGAAGCGAGCTCGCCCGCCTGACTGTAGAGCTCGATCGCGGCGCTGCCGCTCATCAACGCGACGAGCCCGTCGAGACCCCACCGGGTCCGCAGCTGCGGCAGTGCGGACAGCGCCGCCGTCTCGCCGCGGCTGGCGGCAATGTCCATCCGCACCGCGTCGAACAGCGCCGCGGCGATCTCCGGCGGCTGGCCGGCCTCGGAGTCGACCAGTCGGGAGGCTCTCGTCCAGTCGCCCGCGACGTGGGCGGCGATGGCACCGAACAGCACCGCCTCCATGCCGTACGGCGCCCACTGGCGCCCGAGGGCGTTCGCGCGTTGCGCCGCCCGGTCGAACGCGGCGATCGCCTCGCTCACCCGCCCCTGCCCGTAGAGCAGGCTGCCCATCGTGTAGAGCCCGCGCAGCTCGGCGTAGGACTCCCCGGCCGCTCTCGCGTCGCGCACCGCGGCCTCGACGGTCGCGAGAGCGCCGTGGGAGTCACCGGATCGTTCGCCGATCCGAGCCAGCAGGATGGTGACGTCCGAGACGACGGCCGGCAGCTGAAGCTCACGCGCCATCTGCAGCGCCTCAGCCGCCCATCGGGCGGCCTCGTCGTCGCGAGCCCGGTCGTACATGGCGCGCGCGTGGACGTCGAGGACGTGCGCGTGCAGCGGGCTGGGTGGCTGGTCGCCCATCAACCGCACCGCTTCCGTGGTGAGGCTGATCAGGTCGAGGTTGTGGTCCATGACCAGGGCGGTGGTGGCCAGGCAGTAGATCAGCCTCGCCCGGTCGGTGGCCGGAGCGTCCTCGGGCAGCGCGTTCAGCTCGTCGTAGGCGAGCGCGACGGCGCGCGCGAGATGGCCGGCTGCGGCTGCCGCGTTGCTCGCGCGGACCACCAGGCCGACCCGTTCGATGGGCTCTGCGCCGTCGGTAGCGGCGACCCGCGCCGCCACCTCGCGGTCTTCCAGCAACTCGAGCGCTCGCTCGAAGTGGCGGATCGCCTCCTCGGGGCCGCCGACGGCCATCGCCTCGCGGCCGGCCTGCACGCTCGCTCGCGTCGCGGTGACGAGGTCGTGCGATGCCCAGGCGTGGCGGGACAGCTCCGCGGCCGACCCGTCGACGGCGCCACTGGCCAGCGCTTCGGCGTACGCCGCGTGCAGCCGGACCCGCTCCCCGGGCAGCAGGTCCTGGTAGATCGCCTCGGCGAGCAACGCGTGACGGAACGCGTAATGCTCGCCGTCCGCCGAGACCAGGATGTTGGCCTCGACTGCCGCCCGCACCGCGGCGTCGAGTGCTCCGGGGTCGAGGTCGGTCCCGCTGGTCAGCAGCTGGTGGGAGACCCGCCGGCCCGCGACGCTCGCCGCTCGCACGACCAGGCGAGCCTCGTCGTGCAGCTGCTCGAGGCGCACCAGCAGCAGGTCGGCCAGGTCGATCGGCAACCGGCCGTCGCCGGTGGTCGCAGCCGCCACCAGCTCCTCGATGAAGAACGGGTTGCCCTCGGCGCGGGCGAGGATCCGCCGTACGTCACGTTCGCTGATCGTCTCCGGCTGCAGCGTCTGCACGAGGGACCGGGCGTCGCTGCTGGCCAGTGGGCCGAGCTGGAGCCGCGCGACTGCCGGCAGCCGCGACCACTCCGCCAGCGTGGCGCGCAGCGGGTGGCGGCGGTTCAGGTCGTCGCTGCGGTAGGTCGCCAGCAGCGTGACCGGCCGGTCGAACCCGCGAGCGAACAGCCAGTGCAGCAAGTCCCGAGTGGACTGGTCGGCCCAGTGCAGGTCCTCGATCACGAACAGCAGCGGCGCGTCCGCGGCCAGCGTGCACAGGCTGTCGTGGACCGCCTCGAGCAACGCCGCGCGCCGCGTCGGCTCTTCGGAGACCTCCGTCTCGGTCAGCAGCCGGTGCGAAGGGTGCAACCGCTCGATGGCCGGGCTCGCTTCGACCAGCGATCGCACCAGCGCGGGCTGCTCGCCGGCGAGCCGCCCGAGCGCCTCGCTGAACGGCAGGTACGGCGGCGAGCCGTCGCCGAAGTCGAGGCAGTGGCCGAGCAGCACCCGCCATTGCGCAGCGAGGGCGCGCTCGGCGATCTCCTTGGTCAGCCGCGTCTTGCCCGACCCGGCGTCCCCGCCCAGCAGGACGACCCGGCCTGCGCCGGAGCCGCCGCCGGTCGCTGCGGTGAGGCCGACGAGGGCAGCCAGCTCCGCCAGCTCGCCGGCCCGGCCGACGAGCGGTGCGTCCGCCCCGATCGCCACCCGCTCATCATCGCCGCTGCCCACCACGGATTTGTTCGCCGGCGATCAACTCCGGCCGACGAGCTTGTACGGCGCGCCCAGCGGCAGCGTCGGAGCGGAGAGGGCGGCCGGGTTGGGGACCGGCCGCCGCCTCCAGCTCAGCAGCGGACGCCGGCGGGGCCGGCGTACGCCAGATCGGACGCGCGGTTGGTAGCTGTCCTTGATCCGTTGAATGCGGTAGTCGAGCTCTGCCTGCATGAACGCCGGTGGGACCGAGCCGATCATCTCCGGTCGCCTTCTCTCTCGCTGCGGGGTATGCGTTCACAATCCGCTGCTGAGGAGGGTCACCACATCGGTAGGAATCCCTATCTTGTGAACAACCCGGGCATCCCTACGGTCTTAGCCGGCGGCGTCGCCGCGCGGGGTTGGCCTAAGCCACCGAGGCGCGCTGCCGTTCGAGTCGCTGGGCGAGGTCCTCGACCCGGTCGCCGGCGCTGGCGTCACCGCAGACCGCCAGCCAGTTCGCGAGCATGCGATGGCCGCCTTGGGTGAGCACGGACTCGGGGTGGAACTGCACCCCTTCGACGGGATGGTCGCGGTGGCGCAAACCCATCACGATGCTGCCGGTGCGCGCCGTCACCTCGAGCTCGGCAGGCAGCCCGTCCTCCAGCACGGTCAGCGAGTGGTAGCGGGTGGCGGTGCAGGGGTCGGGGACGCCGGCGAACACCCCGGCGCCACCGTGGGTGACCTCGCTGGTCTTGCCGTGGAGCAGCTCGGGGGCCCGCTCGACCACACCGCCGTACGCGACGCCGATCGCCTGATGGCCCAGGCACACCCCGAAAACCGGCAGCGTCGGGCCGTAGGCCTTGATCACCTCGATGCAGCACCCGGCGTCCTCAGGCCGACCCGGTCCGGGTGAGAGCAGCACGCCGTCGACCTCGCCGAAGAGCGGGTCGCCTACCTCAATCGCGTCGTTGCGGCGTACCTCGACCTCAGCGCCCAGCTGCTGCAGGTACTGCACCAGGTTGAACACGAAGCTGTCGTAGTTGTCCACGACGAGGATCCGGCTCACCCGCCCAGCCTCTCACCACCCCCGAGCGCACGGCACATGGATATCGCGACAGCGGTACGCAGGTGCCATCCGCTCGCCTCAGGGGTGCGGGGTCGACGTGGTGTCGACCGTCACGTGGTTGAACGGCAGCTTCGGGCTCACCCACGGAAAGACAACGAGGAACAGCACCACGACCACGGCCGCGACGAGCAGGAGGGCGCCGAGCAGCTTCGCCGGTACGCCGCCCGGCAGCTTGCGCCAGATCCAGCCGTACATCAGCCGCTCACCACGCCGCCGTCGCGCAGCGCAGGCGGCAGCCCCGCCGAGCGCGGCTGCGAATCGGTGAGCAGCGCGTGGATGACGATGCGCTGGGCCGCGGAGTAGCGCGGGTTGCAGGAGGTGAACGTGAGGACCTTCTCGGTCGGGGTGGCCTGCGCATCCGGCTGGTCGGGGACGGGGTAGGACACCGCGATGTCGTCCGGAGAGACGATCTCCTGGTACTTCGCCGTCGTGCCGGGGATGTTCTCGACGGTGTAGGTCAGCCAGCGGGTACGCGTCTCGATCACGATGGGGTCGCCCGCCCGCAGCTCGTTGATGTTGTAGAAGGGGTGCAGGTACGTCGTCCGGTGGCCGGCCACGGTGAAGTTGCCGAGCTGGCCCGGCATTGCGGTGTCCACGTAGTGACCGGGGCCCTTCTCCAAATCGGCGGTCGAGGTCCCCTGCACAATCACGAAGTCGTACTTCGGACCGAACCGCGGGATCCGCAGGATCGCGATGCCCGAGCCCAGCGGCGGGTTCGCCAGCGTGATCCCGTGCTGCCACTGCTGCTGCAACGTGGTGTGCAGCTGGTGCTGGTCGCGCTTGGTCGTGAAGCCGGTCCACCACAGCTCGTAGACGACGAAGAGCAGGATGACCAGACCGCCGGTGATGAACAGCTGGCCGACGCCCCGCACGAGCGTGCGCCAGTAGCCCACGCCACTACGCTAGATGCTGAACCAGCCCCGAGAAGCCATCTCGAGCGAGCCAGGAGAGTCCGTGCCCAAGTCGAAGGTCCGCGCCAAAGCGGCCTACACGCCGCCCCCCACCCGCTCCGCGAAGAAGCGGGTGAGCCCACCGTGGGTCGGCGCCTCGATGCTCGGCTGCTTCCTCGTCGGCATCGTCTGGCTGGTGCTGTTCTACGTCACCGGCGGCTCGTTGCCGATCAAGGCGCTGTCGAACTGGAACCTGCTGATCGGCTTCGGCTTCATCATCGCCGGCTTCGGCATCTCGACCCAGTGGCGATAGCCGTCCGACACCGGCGTAGTCACACCGCTGTGATTAACCCACAGCCCCCATCCACAATGTGGACGACTGGGTTGTGCCCCACAGCGGCGTAGTCATGCCGCTCTACCTGTTCCGATGTACGGCGTGTGACGCCGAGCACGAAGCGCTGCTCGGCCTCGGCGAGACCGGCGACCGGGACTGTCCGGAGTGCGGCGGCACGGCCAAGCACCGGTTCGCGCGGATCGCGGTGAAGTACGAAGGCTGGGGCTTCACCGCGACCGACTCCCTCGTCAGCGACACCAAGGGCAAGGACTTCAAAGCGATCCGAAGCAAGGCCGAGGAAATCAGCGACGGCTGAATCCGGTCCGCAAGAAAACACAAACGTGGCAGGAGCGACGTTCTCACCAGCTAAGACCCTTGCGAGAACGCCCATCCGCAACATTTGTGTGTTCTTAGGTACGACGAAGAGACCGCAGCGGCTGCGGGTGCTGTCCGAGACGCGGCGGGCGACAGCCCGCAGCGGCGTGGGCGACGAGCACGCGCGAAGCGCGGCGAACGAGCCCTAGCCGCGGAGGGATGTCGCCCGCCGCGTCAGACAGAACCGGTTAGAGCAGTTCGAGGATCGTGGCGTTGGCCATGCCGCCGCCTTCGCACATGCTCTGCAGGCCGTACTTGATGCCGTTGTCGACCATGTGGTGGACCAGCCGCGTCATAAGGACCGCCCCGGAGCCACCGAGCGGGTGACCGATCGCGATCGCCCCGCCGAGCGGGTTGAGCGACTTCTCGTTGGCGCCGGTCTCCTTCAGCCACGCCATCGGGACCGGCGCGAAGGCCTCGTTGATCTCGAACGCGCCGATGTCGTCGATCTTCAGCCCCGAGCGCGACAGCGCCTTGGCGGTGGCCGGGATCGGCGCGGTCAGCATGATGACCGGGTCGTCGCCCGCGAGGGCGAACGTGTGAAGGCGGACCAGCGGCTTGAGGCCGAGCTCGGCGGCCTTCTCGCTGGTCGTGATCAGCAGGGCGCCGGAACCGTCGGAGATCTGCGAGGAGTTGCCGGCGGTGATGACGCCGTCCTCGCGGAAGGCCGTCTTGAGGCCGGCCAGCTTCTCGACGGTGCTCTCCGGGCGGATGCCCTCGTCGGCTTCGAGCCCGGTGCCGGGCACCACGGCGTACTGCTTGGCGAACGCCCCGGACGCGACCGCCGCGGCAGCCTTCTCGTGCGAGCCGACCGAGAACTCGTCGACCTGCTGGCGCGAAAAGCCCCAGCGCTCGGCGATCATCTCAGCGCCCAGGCCCTGGTTGATCTGCTGTCCTTCGTAGCGGGCGAAGAACTTCGGCCCCATCGGGAAGCCGACGTCGGCACCGACCGAGGACCCCATCGGGACCCGGGTCATGACCTCGACCCCGCCCGCGACGGCGACGTCGTACTGGCCCGACAACACCCCGGCGGCAGCGAAGTGCACCGCCTGCTGACTCGAACCGCACTGGCGGTCGACGGTCGTGCCGGGGACCGACTCCGGCCAGCCCGCGGCGAGGACCGCGTTGCGGCCGACGTTCATCGTCTGCTCGCCCACCTGGCTCACGCAGCCCCAGATGACGTCGTCGACGACGGCCCGGTCGATGCCGGTGCGCTCCTGGAGCGACTCGAGGATGTGGGCCGACAGATCGACCGGGTGGACGTCCTTGTACGCGCCGTTACGGCGACCCACCGGGGTCCGGACCGCTTCGACGATGACCGCGTCACGCATGCTGCGCCTCCTGGCGGGATGCCGGTTGAGTCCGGGCTAGTCCCGGCTCCTGCGGGTGATCCTAAGACCTACAACCGAACGTCGTTCTGTGATGTTCCCGACGCTGGAGCGCTGCGCTCACACGCCTGGCTGCTGGACGACGCAGAACTGCTCACCCTGCGCGGTCACGATGTCCGGGCACTTGTCGTAGGTGTGGCGCGCCGCGAAGAACCCGGTCACCGCGAGCACGGCGGCGACGACCCCGACTCCGGCCGCCTGGATCCGGTCCCGCGCCGGACCCTTGGGCGCGTAGGCGTAGATCGCGGCGATCACCGCGCCGATGATCAACCCACCGACGTGGCCACGCCAGTCGATGTTCGACACCGAGAAGGTGAAGATCAGGTTGAACACGATCGTGGCGGCGATCGAGCCGGTCTGCAGGTTGAGGTGACGGGCGACGACGTAGAGCGCCGCGAACAACCCGAAGATCGCCCCGGAGGCGCCCGCCGCCTGCTCGTTGAACGGGCCGAACGCGAGCGACAGGATGCTGCCGCCGATGCCCGCCAGCACGTAGAGCCCCGCGTAGCGCAGCCGGCCGAGGACCGCCTCGAGCTGCGGGCCGACCATCCACAACGCGAACATGTTGAACCCGATGTGCAGGATCCCGTAGTGCAGGAACGCCGCGGTGATCAGCCGATACCACTGGCCGTGCGCGACCTGGATCGGGACGAGCGCGAACCGGTCGTAGATCGTCGAACTTCCGGTGTCACCGGTGATCGGGTTGGCCCCGCTCGCCGTCGTGGCAATGAACACCGCGACGTTCAGCGCGATCAGGATGCGGGTGACGAGCGCCGGCGGGGAACCCGAGTACACCCGGCCGCCGTAGACGGTGCGCGCACTCCTGGTGGTACGCCGGCCCTGGGCGACACATTCCGGGCAGTGGAAGCCGACCGAGGCCGGGATCATGCAGTCGGTGCAGATCGGGCGGTCGCAGCGGTTGCACCGGATCGCGGTGATCTCCTCCGGATGGCGGTAGCAGTGCGCGAACGGCGGTGCCGCTTGACCGGACTCGCTCAGCTGGCCACCCGCTCGACGGTCACCTTCTCGACGACGACGTCCGTCGTCGGGCGGTCCATCGCACCGGTCGGCGTCGTCGCGATCCGGTCGACGACGTCGCGACTGGCCTGGTCGGCCACCTCACCGAAGATCGTGTGCTTGCCGGTCAGCCAGCCGGTGGCGTCGACGGTGATGAAGAACTGGGAGCCGTTCGTGCCGGGTCCGGCGTTGGCCATCGCGAGCAGGTAGGGCCTGGTGAAGGCGAGCTCAGGGTGGATCTCGTCGTTGAAGCGGTAGCCCGGGCCCCCGGTACCGGTGCCGAGCGGGTCGCCGCCCTGGATCATGAAGCCGCTGATCACGCGATGGAAGATCGTGCCGTCATAGAGCGGCTTCTTCGATCGCTCTCCGGTGCTCGGGTCGACCCATTCCCGGGTGCCTTCAGCGAGCTCGACGAAGTTCGCGACCGTCTTCGGCGCGTGATTCGGAAAAAGTTGAACTCGGACGTCACCGAGCGTGGTCGAAATCGTTGCGTAGATGTCCTCGGCCACAGTTCCTCGATCCGATGGTGACGCCGCGATTTGCGGATAACGCCATCCTTGCACGAGGTGTTGATCTGCCGAGAGCGGGCGATCCGGTCCGCTCTGAGGCGTAGTCATTTGTGACTACTTGCCATTGCTCTGCGCACACGTCCTTGTCGCGTCATTGCCGGTGCGATCGGTCATTTCACGCGTACGCGGCATGTCCGGACACGTGGTGGGAGAACTCTCGCGAATCGGACTGCGGGCTAGTCAAAAAGGACCACCGCAAACCATCCCGACTCGTCATGCGCGCGCGCATTGCGTTTGTCGATCCTTTGAAGGACGCCGGATCCACGGAGTCGACTCACGCGAAGGGAAGTCCCATGCACCACATGTACGCAGCGATCGCGCGCCTTCGGGGCACGTTCAGCGGCAATGACGACCGCGGGGCGACCGCCGTCGAGTACGGCCTCATGGTCGCGCTGATCGCCGCCGCTATCGCGGGGATTGTCTACGTCCTCGGTCAGTCGTTGAACACCAAGTTCAACGGCGTGAACACCTGCATCAACAACGCCCAGAACTGCAACAGCCAGGGTCAGGTCGGCTAACCGCCACACCCCCCAGCAAGTCCATCGCGGTGGTGCGCGGCCGGCTTCGGTCGCAGCCGCGTACCACCGCCTCGGGAAAGGCCACATCGTGCGAGCGACTCAGCGGGAGAGGCGGGATCACGGCGCCGTCGCCGTGTTGACCGCGATCGTCCTCGCCTTCGCCATGCTCCCGGCGCTGGCTCTCGGGACCGGCAGCTACGTCCGGTCCTCGACCGCGACCGAGCTCCAGCGAGCCGGTGACGGCGGCGCCCTCGCGGGCGCGGCTCAGATTCCGCTGGGCGACACGACGTTCGTCACCGACTACGTCAACCAGATCACGGGCAACGGGCTCGCGACGACGCTGAACGCGCTCGGCCTCAACGACCCGAACGCTCCCGATCCCCTCGTCCAGGCCTGCAAGGTCGCAACCGCCGACGCCGGCAACACCGACAACCTCGGTCACGCCTACGCCTCCGGAACCACCTGCAACGCGAAGTACCTGCCGAACGACAGCGTGATCAGCCAGCTGACCAGCTGCGTCGCCGGACTCTCGCCCGACAACCTCACCGGTGGCCTGATCGGCCTGCTCAACGGCCTGCTCGGCTCACTCGGCCTCGACGGACTGGACTCGACCCTCGGCTCGCTGCTGCCGGCTCTGCTCGACCCGGGCGTCGAGGTGGACATGAAGTGGCACGTCGACGCGCCGTTCGACTCGATCTTCGGCTCCAGCGGGAGCGACCAGACCACGAAGTCGATCGCGCGACGCCGCTTCAAGAACATCCTCGTGATCCCGGTGGTGAACCTCCCGACCGGCGGATCGAACCTCACCATCAACGCCAACACCGCGTTGCAGCCGCTGACGCAGACCGTCTTCCAGACGCTGACCAACCTCGAGTCGCTGCTCAGCACCTTGTCCAGCAACATCCTGCTGCGCACGCTGGCGCCCGGCCTCAACAACTGCGTCAGCGCGCTGCAGAACGTGCAGGGCGACCTCGAGGACCTGCTCGATCCGCCGAGCAGCGGCCCCGACCTCACCAACCTGTTGACGCAAGCGGCGGAGAGCAACACTCCGGTGCTCGCACTCGTCGAAGGCACGAACATCCCGTTCCTCGACTTCGTCCAGGTGTGCATCCCGAACGCCACCAACCCGTTGAACGCGGTCGTCGCGACAGCTACCAACCTCGGTTGCCTGCTCGACGCGCCCGGCGTCTTCCGAGCCTCGTTGAGGAACTCGTGATGCGCCGGCCCACAGACGCCGTGGTGCTCCCGGACATCCCGCTGACCAGGAGCACCACGGTTCACAACCAGCCGCTGGTCAAGCGACTGCGCGCCGCGGCGAAGCGCGATGACGGCGCCACCGCCCTCGAGTTCGCGATCGTGCTGCCGGTCGTCGTCGCCGTGATGTTCTTCGCGCTGTACGGCGCGATGTACTTCTTCTACGGGGCGATCGCCGACCACGTCGCACGCACCGTCGCTCGCGAGGTCTCGATCCCCATCGCCGGCAACTCCGACTACCCGGACGAGCACAGCGGCATGGTGGCGGCCGACGCCAACTCGGCGGCCGGGTCGCTGATGCCCAACCCGACGAGCGTGACCACCTCTTCGCAGCCGTCCACCGGCAACCCGGAGCAGGGCGACTTCGTCACCGTGACGGTCACCTACAAGCTGCCCCTGCTCGACCAGCTCGGCTCGGTGATTCCGGGGCTGTCCTCGATCGACACGATGACCCGCTCCGCGTCGGAGCGTCGACAGTGATCCGCCACTACGCCGGCAAGCGGTCGCGGCGGGACGCGCACCGCACCACGAACCGGGACGCCGGCGTTGCCGCGCTCGAGTTCGCGCTGATCTTCGGCCTGCTGATGTCCGTCGTGGCATTGGTGTGGCCGCTGGGCGAGGCCTTGCTGCAGAAGATGCAGCTCGACCGCGCGATGTCTGACGTCATCCGTTACGCGACGGCGGCGCCCGACAGCCCTGAGTACGACCCGGACGGCACCGTGGACAACCCCACGGACAGCCGCCGGCCGAGTTGCACCCAGGTCACGAACGAGTTCTACCGAGCCGTAGGCGACAGCCCATCGTCCGCCTACACGATCACCATCCCGACCTGTCCGCTGAACGCGGACTCGGGCCAGACCGTGACCGTCACGGTCAGCAAGACCGTAAGTCTCGGTCCGCTCGGCGACCTGCTGAGCATTGCCGGCATCACCCATTCATCGAGCGTCACCGTCTCAGCGGCCGCCTCCGGGCGTGAGGAGTAACAGAAATGCGCAAGCTCAACGTCACCATCGTCGTCGGCGTCGTCGTCGCCCTGATCGGCGCCGGCCTGGTCTTCTTCTACGGCCATAACGTCGACAACAAGATCTCCGACGGCAAACACACCGTCTCGGTGCTGGTCGCCGACGAGGCCCTCGGCACCGGCATGACTGCCGGCGACGTGGTCAGCCACGTCCACGTCGCGCAGATCCCCGACGCCTACGTCGTGAAGAACGCGATCGCTGCCACGAGCTCGCTGACGGCGAGCGGCGCGCAGAACGCGGTGCTGGTCGGCGAGGTGCCCGAAGGCGGGCAGCTGTCCTACAACGACTTCGCCAACGCCGCCGACGCGAGCCACCTCGCGCCGAGCAAGGGCAACGTCGCGCTGTCGGTCGAGACCCCGATCTCCTCGGGTGTGGCCCGCTACCTTCAGCCCGGCCAGCTGGTGGACGTCTTCGCGACGTACAGCAGCACGGGCAACCAGGCGACGAAGCTGTTCGTCAGCGGCGTGAAGGTGCTGTCGGTCACGGTCGCTGACCCGTCGACGGACTCGAACAACAACGACGACGAGAGCGCCACCCCCACCGGCTCCGTCGTCGTCCTGCTCGACCTGAGCCCGCGCGACGCGCAGAAGGTCGTCAACGCGGTCAGCGCCGGCACGATCTACCTGGCCTACACGACCGGCACGCACGACAAGACCGCGACCACCGACGACTCCGGCACGGTTCTGGCGAGCGACCGATGACCCTCAGCGTCATCCGCTCGATCGGGACGCTGGACCGCACCGGTGTGGTCCAGGACGCCCTCGCGCGAATCGACGCCGAACGGTTCGACGAGCTCGATGTCGTCCGTCCCGGTGATCTCGAGGAGTGTGAGGTCGACGTCGACGTCCTGCTCGTCGGATCCAAGGAGCTGACGCACGCGGGGCTGCGCCGCATCGCCCGTTGGCGCAGCGAGCACCCGGTCTCGGTCGCAATCGCCCACCTCAACGGGTCGGCGATGGACAAGTCGACGCTCGCCAGCGGCGGGATCGCCGACGCGGTTCGTGGGCCGCTCACCGTGACCAAGCTCCGCAACGCGCTGAACCGCGCGGACGCGGCGCTGTGGGATCTGCTCGACGCCGCCGAACGCCACCAGGCCGCGGTGCACGAGGAGCAGGTCGAGGACGACGCGTCCGAGGAGGACGAGTTCGCCTCCTACGGGGAGTACGACGTGGCGGCCTACCCGGCCGACACCGACTACGTCCGGGTCGGCGGCCTCGACGAGGTGGCTGCGGACGTCGACGACGAGGTCCTGGACCTCGACGCGGCCGCGACGTCAGACCCGGCGCCGGTCCACACCGTCACCGCGATCAACGACGACGTGACGACCGCGGCCGGCCGGTTCTCCGGGGTGATCCGCGGCGTCATCGCCGAGGTCACGGGCGCGGCTCACTCCCCGAACGGCTACGCGCCGGTCGTCGTCGCCGAGCCGGACGTCATCAAGGTTCCGGCGCAGCCGGTGGTCGCCCACGACGACCTGCACGAGGTCGAGGACAGCTACGACGCTGTGGCCTACGACGAGGCCGACGACGCCGAGTACTTCGACGACGACGCGGCGTACGAGCAGGAGCCGGCACCCGAGCTCGCTCCGACGGTCAACGAGGCGCACTACGACTTCGGCGACCCGCCGGCGAACGAGCCCGAAGACGAGCCCGTCCGCTATGACGCCCGGGTGGTCACGATCGCCTCGGCGACCGGCGGCTGCGGCAAGACGTTCTTCGCGACCTCCATCGCCACCGTGTTCGCCGCGATGGGGTGGAAGGTGCTGCTGGTCGACCTCGACCTGCAGTTCGGCGAGGTCGCGGCAGCCCTGCAGATCCACCACCCGTACAGCATTTACGACGGGCTCTACAAGACCAACGGCGAGCAGCTCGAGGCGGACGCGTTCGTCGAGCACCTGCCCGACCTGGTCTGCCACCACGAGCTCGGCTTCGACGTACTGACTGCACCGCGGGACCCCGTCCTCGCGGACTACGTCGGTGCGCGCGATGCCGGTGTCGTGCTCGACAGCGTCGTCGACTTCTACGACATCGTCCTGGTCGACACCCCGCCGTCGCTCAACGACGTGGTGATCGCGGCGCTCGACCGCTCGGACATCATCGAGGTGCTCGCGACGCCCGACGTGCCGTCGCTGCGTAACCTCACGACGTTCATCGACGTGCTCAACCGGCTCGGTCTCGAGGACACTCGGCTCCGGCTGGTCCTCAACAAGGTCGAGCCGGACGTCGGGGTCACGGTCGCGCAGGCGAACGACGCGTTCGGCGGCAGGTTCAAGACCTTGCTGCCCGCCGACCGCGCGGTGAGCCGTGCCGTCAACCGCGGCACGACCGCTCCGGTCCACGAGCCGCGATCGAAGATCGCCCGCGCGATCACGCCGGCGGCGATGGCGATCGCGGCGGATCTGGCGCTGCACCCCACCTCGGCCTCGCTTGCCGGCGCGGCCACCATCGACAACGACCAGTCAACCTTGCGTCGCCTGTGGCGAGCACTCTTTGGAGGTAAGTCGTGAAGCTCCCCAACAGGAACGACGACGCGGCGCCGGCTCGCCCGACCCCGGGCCTCGCCGGCACGCTGCAGGAGCGGCGCGCGGCGCGGGGCCCGGCCAGCGGACCGGGCGCGCGAACCGGTGCCGCGGCCGAACGGGTACGCCGGACCACGGCGACCGGCCCCGGCGACTCGCGTGCGGTGGCCTCGGTCACCGCGGTGCGTGACCAGCACGTGGAGTTCGACGCCCTCGACGACCTCCGCGGCAAGGTCCGCGCAGCGGTCGTCGCCGACTTCGGGGCGGCGCTGGCCGAAGCCGACGTCGACGAGCGGCAGATCCGCGCCTCGATCGCCAAGCAGCTCGAGCGGGTCCTGCGCACGTCCGCGACGAGCGTGTCGCCCGCCGAGCGCGAGGAGTTCATCGACGCGACGCTGGCCGACATGCTCGGCTGGGGCGCCCTCACCCCGCTGATGGCCGACCCGGACATCACCGAGGTCATGTGCAACGGACCGCACACGGTCTACGTCGAGCGGGCCGGCAAGATCTCGCTCAGCGACGTCCGATTCCGCTCCGAGGCGGCGCTGCGCCAGGTCGCCGACCGGATGCTCGCGGTGGTCGGCCGCCGGGTCGACGAGGCCAGCCCGATGGCTGACGGCCGCCTCAACGACGGCAGCCGGATCAACGTGATCATCCCGCCGCTGTCCACCGGCGGCACGATCCTCACGGTCCGTCGCTTCCCCGAGCGCACGATGACGGTGGCCGACCTCATCGGCCACGAGTCGCTGAGCACCGACGCGTCGGTGTTCCTCGAGGCCGCGGTGCGCGGCAAGCTCAACGTCCTGGTCTCCGGCGGTACCTCCACCGGTAAGACCACGCTGCTGAACGTGTTGTCGTCGTTCATCCCCGCAGACGAGCGCATCGTCACCATCGAGGACGCCGCGGAGCTTCGGCTCAGCCAGCCGCACGTCGTCGGCCTCGAGTCACGTCCGGCCAACACCGAAGGCGCCGGCCGGATCACGATCCGCGACCTGGTCCGCAACTCGCTGCGCATGCGGCCCGACCGCATCGTCGTCGGTGAGGTCCGGGGCGGCGAAGCGATCGACATGTTGCAGGCCATGAACACCGGTCACGAAGGGTCGCTGACGACGATTCACGCCAACAGCCCGCGTGACGCGCTGCTGCGGCTCGAAACCATGGTCCTGATGAGTGGCGTCGACCTGCCGCTGCGCGCGATTCGCGAGCAGATCGCCAGCTCGATCGACCTCATCGTGCAGTTGGGCCGCCGCACCGACGGTGCCCGCGTCGTCTCCCACATCACGGAGGTGCAGGGCCGTGAGGGCGACACGATCACGCTGCAGGACATCTTCGACCGCAGCCATTCCGGTCCGCTGCGTTCCACCGGGCTGCGGCCGCGGTCCGCGGACAAGCTTGCCGAGCGTTCCATCGACGTCCCGTTGACGATCTTCCGCCGTACCGCGGTCGCGACTGCGGCACCGGCAGGCCGGAGGGCAGCCCGATGATCGAGTTCCTCGCCGCCGTCCTCGTGGGAGGCGGCATCATTCTGGCGGTCACCGCCCGGGTCGCGAGCAACCGTCGCCGCCTCACCGACCTGCGCGCCGCGCTGGACCTGCAGGCGATCTCGCCGGCTCGGCCGGAGGACGCGCAGCGCACCAGCGCGCTGCTGGCGCGAAGCGGCATCGCGGCCGAGAAGGCGCTCGCCGACGTCGACTTCCTGGATCGAGTGCGCCAGCTCCTCGACCGCAGCGACTGGTCACTGACCGCAGGCGAGTTCGCGGTCACCTCCGCCGCCGTTGCGGCGTTCGCCGCACTCATCGGCTGGTTCATCGCCGGACCGGTGCTCGCCCTGATCCTGCTCGTCGTCGTCGCGGCGGTGCCCTACCTGCTGCTGGTGCACTCCGTCGACAAGCGCAAGAAGGAGTTCGAAGAGCAGTTCCCCGAGGTGCTCGAGCTCATCGCGGCGAGCTTGGAGTCGGGCGCCAGCGTGGTCCGCGCGCTCGAGCTGGTCGTCGAGGAGGCCGACGAGCCGATCGCCGGCGAGTTCGGCCGGGTGCTGGTCGCGACCCGCATGGGCAGCGACCTCTCCGACGCGCTGTCGGTGATGAGCGAGCGGCTCGGTTCCCGCGACGTGGACTGGACGGTCCAGGCGATCACCGTGCAGCAGCGCACCGGTGGTCGGCTCGCGGACATCCTGCGGATCGTCGCGCGCACGATGCGCAGCCGCGGCGAGGTCAAGCGTGAGGTCGCGACGCTGACCGTCGAGGGACGGCTCTCCGGAGCGATCCTCGGTGCCCTGCCGTTCTTCATCGCCCTGGTGATGCTGATCGTCAACCCGAGCTACCTGCAGCCGCTGTTCCACGAGGCGATCGGGCTGGTCATGATCTCGGTCGCGGGCGTCCTCATGATCATCGGTTTCTTCTGGATGCGGCGCATCGTCCGCGTGGAGGTCTGACAACCATGGTTCTGCTTGCCGTCATCTTCGTCGCCGCCGGTCTCGGTGTTGCCGGAGCGGGCATGTACGCCAGCCGCGCAGCTCTCGCGTCGCACGCGCAGGCTGCGATGACCGCGCTGGACAGCGCGCCGCGACCCGACGCGGGGGTGGTCTACCGGTTCCTCGAGCCGCTCGGCGAGGCCGGGGCGCGACTGGTCCAGCGGGTCTCGCCGGCCGCGCGGCTCGAGCTCACCCGCCGCCGGATCGTCTTCGCCGGCATGGAGAGCAAGCTCACCCTCGAGCAGATGCTCACGTACAAGGCGATCGCGGCCCTCGCCGGCCTGCTGTTCGGGCTGTTCATCCACCCGCACCAGATCCCCGGCAGCCTCGCCGGCATCGTGATCGGCGTACTCGCGTCGTTCGTGCCCGACGTGTGGTTGGACGGGCGGGCCAAGGAGCGGCAGCAGGCGATCGCCCGGTCGCTGCCGGACGCGCTCGACCTGCTGGCGATCACCGTGGAGGCCGGTCTCGGTCTCGAGCAGGCGCTCGCGCTCGTGACCGAGCGGCTCGACGGCCCGCTGGGTGAGGAGCTCACCCGGATGATTCGCGAGATCGACCTCGGCGTGAACCGGCGTACCGCGCTGGAGTTCCTGCGTAACCGCACCGACGTCCGCGAGCTCTCCGCGTTCATCGTGGCGCTGCTGCAGGCCGAGGAGCTCGGCATGGCGGTCGGCGAGGTGCTACGGGTGCAGGCCGCTCAGGTCCGGCTGGTACGCCGGCAGAACGCTCGCGAGCAGGCCGCGAAGACTCCGGTGCAGATCCTGTTCCCGGTGATCTTCACGATCTTCCCGGCGATGTTCGTCGTGACGATCGGCCCGGGTGCGATCCGGATCGCGCACACGATCCTGCACCTGAACTAGCGACCATCCGCAAGGACGAGGCGCCCGCACCGACCGGCCGGTGAGGGCGCCTCGTACGTTGCTCAGAACTCGTCGACGGTGGTGAGCGCCTCGCTGACCGTGATCTCCGGCTCCGATGAGGTGTCGGCGCCGATCGTGGCGAGGAACTCCTGCATCGACGGCTCCCCGAAGAACGCCTGGAAGCCCTCGACGGTCTCCCACTCGTCGATGACGTGGACATAACCGTCGCCGAGCCCGAAGCGATGGTGGATCGCACCGGCAGCCTTGGACTTGGCGACGACCGCCTCGAACTCGGCGGCTCGCTCCTCCAGCGCCTTGGTGAAGACCGCCGTGTCGCCCTTGACCTTCAACGTGATCAGAAAGCTCATGCGTGCTGCCCCCCTTGCATCGGCAAGTGCGTTGAGGGGCTCATCCAACTGCGCCGGAGCTCTCGCCACAAGCGCCAGGCGTTGAACAATCCGTGGAGACGAGGGGAATCGAACCCCTAACCCCCGCCTTGCAAAGGCGGTGCTCTGCCAATTGAGCTACGTCCCCTGACGGGGCTGCGCTGGTGGGCCTGGGAGGACTTGAACCTCCGACCTCTTCCTTATCAGGGAAGCGCTCTAACCGCCTGAGCTACAGGCCCGTGGTGCGGCAGACGAGCGTACCGGAGCGAATGGGCCGTTGGTATCGCTATGGCAGTAGCGACGTGCCATCCGTACAGCCATGGCGACAGCTACGTGTCATCCGCTCGGCTACTCGCGCTCGGAGAGGGTGACCTCGACACCGCCGACGATGTCCGTGCAGACGTTGTAGATGAACGCGGTCAGCGTCGCGAACGCGGTGAACAGCACCACGTTGACCAGGCCGACCACCAGCGCAACGAGCACCACCCGGTCGAAGCTCAGCCAGGCGCCCATCCCCGGGCCGCTCGAGCTGTCGCTGACGTCGGAGAGGAACTTGCGCAGCGAGCTGATCACGCCGAGTGCGTCGACCACCCCGTAGAGGACGATGACCGCGACCAGCAGCACCACCATGCCGACGAGGCCGTAGACCAGCGAGAACTTCAGCGTCGACCACGGGTCGATCCGCTTGAGGGTCAGCCGGGCACGGCGCCCGCGGCGGCGCGCCGCGTTGGCCACGGTCACCGGCGGCCGGGTGGTCATCGGGGCGCCGGGGATGACGGTTGCGCTCGAGGTGTGGGCCTCCCTGCCGTACGGCGCTCCGCCGAGCCGACCCGCGTCGCGGCCGGCGACGTACGGCGCTTCGCCGGCCCGCGGGCCGCCAAACACGGGCGGCTCCCCCGAGCCGATCGTCACGACTCGCCGCCCTCCTCTTCCTCTTCAGCCTCGGCGTTACGAGCGACTGCGACGACAGTCTGCTCGGCCGGAAGGTTGATCAACCGCACGCCCATTGTCTGCCTACCGGCACGGCGGACCTCCTTGACCCTGGTCCGGATCACTCCGCCGCCCGAGGTGATCGCGAAGATCTCCTCGTCCGGGCGCACCGCCAAGGCTCCCACGAGGGCACCGCGCTTGGCCACGATCTTGGCGGTCACGACCCCCTTGCCGCCCCGGCCCTGGACCGGGTACTCGCCCACCTTCGTGCGCTTCGCGAAGCCGCCGTCGGTCGCGATCAGGATGTCGAGCTCCTCATCCGTCGCCACCTCCATCGCGAGCAGCTCGTCGCCTTCGGAGAAGCGCATCCCGATCACGCCGGACGTCGCGCGGCCCATCGGGCGCAGCATCTCGTCGTCGGCGTGGAACCGGATCGACTGCGCGTTGCGGGAGACGAGCAGCAGGTCGTCGGTCGGCGCCACGAGGCGGGCGGCGATCAGCTCGTCGTCCTCCCGCAGGTTGATCGCGACGATGCCTCCGCTGCGGTTGGAGTCGAAGTCGGACAGCTTGGTCTTCTTCACCAGTCCGCGCTTGGTCGCAAGGACGAGGTACGGCGCGACGTTGTAGTCCTTGATGTCCATCACCGAGGCGATCTGCTCGTCCGGCTGGAACGCGAGCACGTTCGCCACGTGCTGCCCCCGAGCCGCGCGATTGGTCTCCGGCAGCTCGTGTGCCTTCGCCCGATAGACCCGCCCCTTGTTGGTGAAGAACAGGATCCAGTTGTGCGTCGAGGTGACGAAGAAGTGCTCGACGATGTCGTCGGTCTTCAGCGCAGCACCCATCACGCCCTTGCCCCCGCGCCGTTGTGCACGGTAGAGGTCGGTCTTGGTGCGCTTCGCGTAGCCGCCGCGCGTGATCGTGACGACCACGTCCTCTTGCGCGATCAGGTCCTCGAGGCTCATGTCGCCCTCGTAGGCGACGATGCGGGAGACCCGGTCGGTGCCGTACTTGCCGACGATCTCGCCGAGCTCCTCACCGATGATCGAGCGCTGGCGATCTTCGCTGGCGAGGATCGCCTCGTAGTCGGTGATCTCAGCCATGAGCTCGTCGTACTCGTCCTGCAGCCGCTGACGCTCCAGCGCTGCCAGCCGACGCAGCTGCATGTCGAGGATGGCGGTCGCCTGCACCTCGTCGATGTCGAGCAACTGCATCAACCCGGTCCGCGCCGCCTCCGCGGACTCGCTCGCGCGGATCAGCGCGATGACCTCGTCGATGCGGTCCTGCGCCTTGAGCAGCGCGATCAGGATGTGAGCGCGCTCCTGCGCCTTGCGCAGCCGGAACTGGGTACGCCGGACGATGATCTCGATCTGGTGGGCGACGTAGTAGCGCACCATCTGCGCGATGTTCAGCGTGCGGGGTACGCCGTCGACCAGCGCCAGCATGTTGACCCCGAAGCTGTCCTGCAGCTGGGTGTGCTTGTAGAGGTTGTTCAGGACGACCTTGGCGATCGCGTCACGTTTGAGCACGATGACCAGCCGCTGGCCGGTACGAAGGCTCGAGTCGTCCTTGATGTCGGCGATGCCGGCGATCTTGCCGTCGCGCACCAGGTCGGCGATCTTCTCGGCGAGTGCGTCCGGGTTGACCTGGTAGGGCAGCTCGGTGATGACCAGCTGCTGGCGGCCGCGCGAGTCTTCCTCGACCTCGACCACCGCGCGCATCCGGATCGAGCCGCGGCCGGTTCGAAGCGCCGCCTCGATCCCGTCGCGACCGACGATCAGCGCACCGGTCGGGAAGTCCGGCCCGTGCACGCGCTCGACGCACGCTTCGAGCAACTCGTCCTCGGTGGCGTTCGGGTTCTCCAGCGCCCATCGCACCGCCGCGCCGACCTCGACGAGGTTGTGCGGCGGGATGTTCGTGGCCATGCCGACCGCGATGCCGGCCGCGCCGTTCACCAACAGGTTGGGGAAACGGCTGGGGAGAACCGAGGGCTCCTGCGAGCGACCGTCGTAGTTCGGCCCGAAATCGACCGTTTCCTGGTCGATGTCGCGCAGCATCTCCATCGCGACAGCAGCCAGCCGCGACTCGGTGTAGCGCATGGCCGCCGGCGGGTCGTTGCCGGGCGAGCCGAAGTTGCCCTGGCCGTCGACCAACGGGAGCCGCATCGCCCACGGCTGGGCGAGCCGGACCAAGGTGTCGTAGATCGCGGAGTCGCCGTGCGGGTGGTACTGGCCCATCACGTCACCGACGACGCGGCTGCACTTGGAGTAGCCGCGATCCGGCCGATACCCACCGTCGTACATCGCGTAGAGCACCCGGCGGTGCACCGGCTTGAGCCCGTCGCGGACGTCGGGCAGGGCGCGTCCTACGATCACGCTCATCGCGTAATCGAGATAGGACGAGCGCATCTCCTTCTCGAGCTCGCGCTCCTCGATGCGGCCGGTGAGGGCATCTAGCGCCATCAGAAAGTCATCCCTTCAGAAAATTCGGGTGCGAAAACCGAGCAGGTCGGGGGACGCAGGGGAATGAGGTGAGGGGAGCGCGCTCCAGCGCGTGACCCGATCCGAACGACCGAGGACCCCGAGATACGACAGTCTGCAGCTCCCAAATCAGACATCGAGGAACTTGACCTCTTTGGCGTGCGTCTCGATGAACTCGCGGCGCGGCCCGACTT
>DASZRO010000054.1 GCA_035550055.1 Mycobacteriales bacterium
CTACCCGGTGCTCTACACCGGCCGGGGCGGGCTCGTCGCCCACGAGTGCATCGTCGACGTGCGGGGGATCACCCGCGAGACGGGGGTCACCGCCGAGGACATCGCCAAGCGGCTGATCGACTACGGCTTCCACGCGCCGACCATGTCCTTCCCGGTCGCCGGCACGCTGATGATCGAGCCGACCGAGTCCGAGGACCTCGCCGAGCTCGACCGGTTCTGTGACGCGATGGCCGAGATCCGCGGCGAGATCGACCGCGTAGCGGCCGGGGAGTGGCCGCTGGAGAACAGCCCGCTGCGCAACGCCCCGCACACCGCGGCCTGCCTGCTGGGGGACTGGGACGCGCCGTACGGGCGAGAGCGGGCTGCCTATCCCCTGGCCACGCTGCGGGCCGACAAGTACTGGCCGCCGGTGCGCCGCATCGACGGCGGGTACGGCGACCGCAACCTCGCCTGCTCCTGTCCGCCGCCGTCGGCGTACGAGGCCTGACCTCAGGCGGCGTGGTGGCGCTGCGGCGGTACGGCGCTGCCGTCCGGCAGGAGGTCGCCCCGGTCGTCGAAGCACACGACGCCGTTGCAGAGCAGGTTCCAGCCCTGCTCGGGATGGCTCGAGATCACCCGGGCGGCGTCCCGGTCGGCGGCGTCAGCCGGCGGACAGCACGGCTCGTGTTGACAGCTGCCGACCGCGACTCGGCTGCTGGCGTCGTGGTGGGTCATCGCCCGTGCCCTTCGTTCTGGGTCTGGTGACGCCGTCGGGCGGCGACGTCACATGTGCACTATCGGCACGTCGTCGGCGGTTCAGTAGCCGTTGGACTCCAGTTGTGGCCGTCTCGTTACGCAACCAGCCCTGTGCAGCGTGCGTGAGGGGGATCCCGTTACTCCAGGGGCCGCCGATCCGAACTGACATAATGTCCATTATCGGCGTTAGGTAGACTGAACCGGAAGCGAGGCGGCAGCGAAGCTCTCTCGAGCGAACCGAGAACCGCCGACGGACGTCATACCGATGTGTACGGCGTACCTGCGCGCGGTCAGGGAATCCTCAGCCGCAACAGGCACGTTGTAACAGGCAGACGCCGTAACGCGCCGTCGACGATTCAGGAGGCCGACATGGGTGAGCGAGTCCTACGGGGCAGCCGCCTGGGCACGACCAGTTACGAGACCGACCGCAACACCGATCTCGCGCCGCGCCGCGAGGTGGTCTACGACTGCCCGTCCGGCCACGAGACGCGCATGGTCATGGCCAGCGACGCCGAGGTGCCACCGACCTGGGAATGCCGCAGCTGCGGCGTCGTGGCGCTGCTGCGCGACGGCGAGACGGTCGACCCGAAGGCCGCCAAGACCGCCCGCTCCCACTGGGACATGTTGCTGGAGCGCCGCTCGATCGCGGACCTCGAAGACGTGCTCAACGAGCGGCTGGCAGTGCTCCACCCCGCTCCGCGGTCGCGCAAGTCAGCCTGACATAACGGCGAGCGCGCCCGTCATGCGGGCGCGGGAACGTCTTCCTCGCTGACTGTCAACGCGAGGTCGAGAGTCACGGGGGGCTGGCGTCGCCGGACCAGCCACGCGGCGGCAACCAAGGCGCACAGCGCCGCCGCGGACAGGATCCACTCCGGCCAGGCGCCGACCCGGTCGGCGATGGTCAGCGGGTCGCGTAGCGGGACCCGCCGGTCGAGGATGCCAGGGGTGAAGACGCCGGTGCGGGCGAGCACCCGCCCGTCGGGGGCGATGATCGCGCTCACCCCGCTGGTCGCCGCGACGACGACCGCCCGCCCGCTCTCCACAGCACGAAGCCGCGAGATCGCGAGCTGCTGGGCGGTCTCTCCCCCGTCACCGCTGTCCCCGGCGTGTTCGTAGCTGGCGTTGTTGGTCTGGACCACGAGCAGCCGCCCGCCGCCGGTCACGGCCTGCCGCACCACGGCGTCGTCGGCCACCTCGAAGCAGATCGCGTCGGCGATCGTGATGCCGCCGATGCGCAGCACGCCCGGTTTCGTGCCGGGGACGAAGTCCTTGGCGATGAGGTCGAAGCGGCTGTTGATGCGGGTGAGCAGCGAGCGGAACGGCAGGTACTCCCCGAACGGCACGAGGTGGCGCTTGAGGTACATCTGGCCCGGACCGGTCGTCGGCGACCACACGATGCCGGCGTTTCGGACATGGTCGGGGCCGGGGCCGTTGATCACGGCACCGACCAGGATCGGTACGCCGACCGCCGCGACGGCGTCGTCGACCATCGCGCGGGCCAGCGGGTTCGTGCGCGGGTCCTGGTCGGAGGCGTTCTCCGGCCAGACCACGAAGTCGGGCCGGGCCCGGGAGCCGGCGGCGACGTCGTGCGCCAGCACCTGCGTCTCGTCGAGATGGTCCCTGGTGACGGCGTACTGCTGCGCGAACTCCTCGAGGCCGAGCCGCGGCACGTTGCCCTGCACCGCCGCGACGACCGCCGAGCTCGGCGCGCCGCCCGCCGACGTTCCTGCGGTCGGCAGGCTGATGGCCAGCGGCCCGGCGACCACTGCCCCGACCGCGAGCAGACCGAGGACGGCTCGGCGGTTGCGCACCAGGCACAGGTACGCGAGCGCGCTGCCGCCCACCGCGACCGCCCAGGTCACCAGCGGTGCGCCGCCGATCGCCGCGAGGCGGACCAGCGGGCCGTTGGCCTGACCGAACGCCAGCCGGGCCCACGGGAAGCCGTCGAAAGGCCAGCGGTCGCGAAGGAACTCCTGGCCGACCCACATCAGCGAGCACGCCAGCGGCCACCACCGCAGCCGCCCGGCCAGCGCGAGAGCCGGCCCGAGCGCGAGGTACCACAGCGACTCGATGATCGCGACCGCCGCCCACGCCTCGATCCCGAACGGCTGCAGGAACGACACCGTCGGAACCCACATGCCGAGGCCGGCGAGCATCCCCAACCCGGCTGCGGAGCGCAGCCGCCGGCCGCGCACCGTCAACGTGAGGCCGGCGACCCCGAGCAGCGCCACCGGCCACCAGCCGAGGGGCGGGAACGCGGTCCACAGGGCCACACCTGACGCGATCGCCGCGGCGGCACGAGGAGCCCTACGCGAGAGCCCGCAGCGTGGGGGAAGGATCCGCTTCACTACCCCGGAACGTATCTCGGATCCGGCCCGGATGCCCTTCGGACCGACGCCAGGACGGCCGGCCGCCGCCCTCACGCCGTTGTCTACTGGGCATCCGGACCGCTCCCGAATGGTCGCACCACGCCTGACTTCGGTCCGGCGACGCACCGGAGGCCGACTGGACCTGGCACCAGCTCAGTCGCGGCGGGTGCACACCGTGACTGACCGGCCAGTCGGTATCTCGCAATGGTCGCCTTGGTGAAGGCCACGCGTCCCTGTGGTGGACGCGCAGGAAACTAGCGGCGTGCCTCCTGCGCCTGTCAACTGGCCGCTGACCTGCGCAAACGCGCGAAATTGCAGGTCAGAGGCCAGATGAACAACCGGGAAATCTCGCCCGTTCGCCCGGTCGGAGCAGGCACGTCCAGACCCAGGCGCCCAAGGACACAGCACACGCCGCCACAACCTCGACCTGAACTCGACAGTCAGGCAGTTGGTAGGTGGTTCGCCTCGGGGTCGAGCCACGAGGGACGCGACTGCGGTCCCCACAGCCGCGCCAGCCGGCGATAGTCCGCTCGCAGCGCACGGTGCAGCTGCGCGACCAAGGACGGCGTCAGGTCGAGCTCGTCGGCCGCCACCTCGCGGCGTACCAGCGCCGAGCCTCCCTCGTTGAGCCGGACCATCCAGTCGGGCACCCGGTGGGTGTTGCCGGTCCGCAGCACGAGCTCCCCGACGGCCCGCCACCACGCCCGCGGCGGCCGCTTGCCCGCGCTGGCGTTGACCACCGCGCCCGCGGCGCCGGGCGGGCGCCATGACGTGTCGATGCCGAGGAAGCCGCAGACCCGCTCCAGCACCGCCTGTGGCTCGGCTTCGAGCTCGTCGAGGCTGAGCAGCAGCATCCGCTCACGGGATATCGCCGCCAGCCACTGCTCGGCTTGCAGGGCGTAGCTCGTGGTCAGCAGATAGCGCGGATCGGTGGTCAGCGCCTCACTGATCGGTCGGGTCTCGCTCCCCCAGGCCAACGCGTGCAGGTAGGCCGAGCGCATCCGGGCGACCGGCTCGCGTACCACGTAGATGATCTTCGGCTCGGCAACCAGCGACGTGACCCGCTCCGCCACGCCCGAGTAGTGCGGAAACATCGAGTACGTCGTCGACGCCTCGCCGATCGCGACCGCGCCGCCCGCCTGGGCGAACAGCGAGCGGTACCACCCCTCCCCCCGTTCCCAGGCCGACCGGTCGGAGAAGTAGTGCGGCTCCTTCGGGTCGCACAGGTAGGCCTGCGGGTGCTGCTGCAGCAGGCGGTGCAGGGTGCTCGTGCCCGACTTCTGGGCGCCGATGATGAAAAACCCCGGCAGCACTCCCTCCACGGGGCACGACCCTAGTGCGGCTAGGCAGCCGAAGTGCCGCTTTGTCGACTTAGCGATACCAGCGCCGCCAGGCTGATCGCCGCGATGACGCCGCCGAACACCTCGCCGGTGTGGATCAGGCCGTACTTGTCGCTTGCCGCCCCGATCGCGACGACCGGCAGCGAGATGCCGACGTAGCAGATCGCAAAGAAGCTCGAGGCGACCTTGCCCCTCTCCTGCGGCGGCGCGGCGGCGGTGACGGCACCGAGCGCCGACCGGAAGCTGAGCCCCTGCGCCGCTCCGGCGAGCACTCCCCCGGCGAGCAGCAATGCGAGCGACTTCATGCCGATGGCGACTCCGAGCAGCGCACTGCCCGCGATCAGTGCCGCCGTGCCGCCGAGCAGGGCGCCGCGCGTCGCGACTTGCAGCGACGCCGCCTGGCCGACCGCCGACGCCGCGAACACCGCAAACACCACCTCACCGGTGAGGAATGGGTCGCGGTGGCCGAGCAACGCCAGGGTGGCCGCACACACGGCGGTGAAGAAGCCGAGCACCGCGAAGCCGGCGAAGCCCGCCGTACCGGCCTGGACGAACGCCGCCCGCGACCCGCTGGGCACGCCGAGCTTCTGGAAGCCCAGCCGTCGCGGGCCGTCGACCTTCACCGTCTCCGGCGTGGCGAGGACGGCTACGGCCGCAACCACCGCGAGCGCCAGGTGCACGGCGTAAGGGGTGGTCAGCGGGTCCGCGACGTACTTGGCGAGGACGCCGGCGAGCAGCGGGCCGAGCCCGAGCCCGCCGATGTTCGCCAGCGCCGCGATGAGGCTGGCCGGCACCTTCCGGTCGCCACCGGCGAGATCGGAGATGGTCGCAGTCGCGGTGCCGGTGAACACTCCCGCCGACAGCCCGGAGAGCAGCCGGCCGAGCAGGAGCAGCGCCAGGCCCGCATCGTGGCCGTGCACCTGGGCGGTGACCAGGAAGACCACCGACGACGCCGCTGCTGCGGCCAGCCCGGCGAGCAGCGACGGTCGGCGGCCGATCCGGTCCGAGGCGCTGCCGAACCCGACGAGCGCGAGCAGCACGCCGATCGCGTAGGTCGCGAACACGATGGTCACGGTCAGCGACCCGATGGCGAAGCGCCCCTCGTACGCCGGATAGAGCGGTGTGGGCAGCGTCGTACCGAGCATCGTCGTGGTGAAGGCGCCGGCGACCAGCGCCGTCGCGATGGGCTTCGGCGCGCTACGGGTCGTCGGCACGGCGTGATCGTTCCACCCAGGCCGTGGAATGACTCATCGGGCGTCGGCATTGATCTCAGAGTGAGTTCTGAGCCCCCGGCGACCCTCCCACTTGCTGTCCTCGACTTCGTGGGGATCGAGTACGGCGAGACCGCTCACGCGTCCATCGCCGGCGCGGTCGGGATCGCCCAGGCGGTCGAGGCCGCGGGTTACCGCCGCTACTGGGTGTCGGAGCACCACAACATGCGCAGCCTCGCCTGCAGCGCACCGGAAATCCTCACCGCGCACATCGGCGCGCTGACGTCGACGATCCGGGTGGGCGCCGCGGGGATCATGCTGCCGAACCATTCGTCGCTGAAGGTCGCAGAGACGTTCCGGACGCTGCTGGCGATGTATCCGGGCCGCATCGACCTGGCGCTGGGTCGCGCACCCGGGACGGACCCGTTGACCGCGCACGTGCTGCGGCGCGGGATGGTCGCCGATCCGGGGGCGGAGTTCCCCGGACAGGTCGGGCAGCTGCTCGGCTTCCTCGACGACGCGTTCCCCGACGACCATCCCTACAAGCCGCTCGTGGCCGCACCGGTGGTCGACGAGAGTCCCGAGCTGTTCATCCTCGGGTCGAGCGGGTACGGCACGAAGTTCGCCGCGGTCAACGGGATGAGCGCGGTGTTCGCCCATCACATGAGCCCGGACATCGCGATCGAGGCGCTCGTCGCCTATCGCGCGGAGTTCGAGCCACGGGTGTCTGGCGCCGAGCCGTACTCCGCGATGTCGGTGCTGTCGTTCGCCAGCGAGGACGAGGAGGCGATCGCCGAGTTCGAGGCGGGCTGGACGCTCACGATGCGCAACATCCGCGCCGGCATCCGGGAACCGCTGCGGCCGGAGCAGGTGCGGGATTTCGCTAAGTCGTCGGAGTTCACCGCGACACGCAACCCCGTTGGCCGGATGGTGACCGGCACGCCCGACGCCGTTGTCGCCCGGCTGCAGCAGCTGAAGGCCGAAGCGGAGGTCGACGAGATCGTCGTCGTCACGCCGGGCACCGACCGGTCGCGCCGTACCGCAAGCTTCGTCGCGATCGCCGACGCTTGGCGCCGCGCGGCCTGACCGGCGGTCAGGCGAGCTCGTGCGCCACCCTCAAGACAGCAGCGACCGGCCGATCACGAGCCGCTGGATCTGGTTGGTGCCCTCGAAAATCTGCATGACCTTCGCCTCGCGCATGTAGCGCTCGACCGGGTACTCGGTCGTGTAGCCGTAGCCGCCGAAGACCTGTACGGCGTCGGTCGTCACCTTCATCGCGGTGTCGGTCGCGAACAGCTTGGACATCGCGGCCTGCGCTCCGTAGCTCAGACCGGCGTCGCGGCGGCGGGCGGCGGACAGGTAGTTGGCCCGGGCCGCCTCGATACCGGTGGCCATGTCGGCGAGCAGGAAGCTGACGCCTTGGTTGTCGGCGATCGGCCGGCCGAACTGCTGACGTTCCTTGGCCCACTGGACCGCGGCGTCGAGCGCCGCCTGGGCCACCCCGGTCGCGATTGCGGCGATCCCGAGCCGACCGCCGTCCAGCGCCGACAGCGCGATCCGCATCCCGTCGCCCTCGTTGCCGATCAGCCGATCAGCCGGGACCCGGACGTCGTCGAGGACGAGCTGAGCCGTGGCCGACGAACGCAGCCCCATCTTTCGCTCCGGCGGCTGGGGGTGCAGGCCCGGCGCGTCGGCGGGCACCAGGATCGTGGACACGCCGCCGCGCGCCTCGTCGGAGGTGCGGCAGAACACGTTGTAGTAGTCGGCGTACCCGCCGTGGGTCACCCACGCCTTGGTCCCGGAAAGCACGTACGAGTCGCCGTCGCGGCGGGCCCGGGCCTGCAGGGATGCCGCGTCCGACCCGGACGTCGCCTCGGACAGCGAGTACGCACCGAGCCGCTCGCCACCGAGCATGTCGGGCAGGTAGGTCTTGCGCTGCTCGTCCGAGCCGAACGCATCGACCGGGTAGCAGCTCAACGTGTGGACGCTGACTGCCAGTGCCACCGCCGCCCACGCCGTCGCCAGCTCCTCGAGCACCTGCAGGTACACCTCGTACGGCATCCCGCCGCCGCCGTGCTCCTCCGGGTAGGCCAGACTCAGCAGACCGGAGCGGCCCAGTAGCCGGATCGTCTCGCGTGGGAACTCGGCGCGTTCCTCGTATGCCGCCGCGTGCGGCGCCAGCTCGTCACGGGCGAGCTCGCGCACCAGGTCGATGAGCTGGTGTGCCTCGGCGCTTGGCAGCACCCGCTCGACGGCCACGTCAGCCGGCCAGCACGACGAGGTCGCGGTCGATCGTGTCGAGGCGCTCGACGCCGTCGTCGGTTACGACGACGATGTCCTCGATGCGGGCGCCGTGCCGACCGCTCGCGTAGATTCCCGGCTCGATCGAGAAGCACATTCCCGGCTCGAGCACCACGTCATTGCCGGCGACGATCCACGGCTCCTCGTGTTCCTCCAGCCCGATGCCGTGCCCGGTGCGGTGGATGAACAGCTCGCCGTAGCCCCCGGCGTCGATGACGTCGCGCGCCGCCGCATCGACGCTGTGTGCGGTGACGCCGGGACGCACCTGCGCGACGGAGGCGATCTGAGCGGCGAGCAACACGTCGTAGTACACGGCGAAGTCGCTCGGTGCGCTGGCCCCGGCAATGTATGTGCGGGTGCAGTCGGAGCAGTACCCGTCGGGCATGGTGCCGCCGATGTCGACCACGACCGGATCACCCGCCTCGATGACTCGGTCGCTGACGTGATGGTGCGGGCTCGCCCCGTTGGGCCCGGACCCGACGATCACGAAGTTCACCTTGGTGTGGCCGGCGGCGAGGATCGCGTCCGCGATGTCCCGGGCGACGGCAGCCTCGGTGCGGCCCGGGCGAAGCCACTCGCCCATCTGCGCGTGCACCCGGTCGATCGCCGCGCCGGCCTCCCGCAATGAGGCGATCTCGTCGGCGCGCTTGCGCAGACGCAGAGGGCGCAGAACCTCACCCGCGAGGCGCTGCTCCACGCCGGCGAGCACGTCTTGGAAGCGCAGCACCTGTTGCGCCCACATCCGGTCGGCCACGCCGACGACCTGCGGGTTGCGGCCGAGCGCATCGTTCAACCGGGCGGCCACCAGCCGAAAGGCGTCGTCGGTCTCGCCGTGCGTGGCAAGGGCGACATGCTCGGTGGCGCCGCTCACCTCTGCGGCGTGCTGCTCCAGTCTCGGCACGACCAGGAACGGCTCGCCGGCCGCCGGTACGACGAGGCAGGTCAAGCGCTCCAACGGCAGGGCGTCGTAGCCCACCAGGTACCGCAGGTCGGCGCCGGGGGTCACGAGCAGCGCGTCGATACCCGCGTTCGCCGAGGCTGCCGCGGCCCGGGACAGCCGATCGTGAAACGGCGCAGTCACGATGTCAGATTACGTCGCTACGCCTGCTCAGCCCGCGGCTTTCGGGCGGTGCACGACCGCGAGCAGACGGATCGCTTCCCCGAACATCGTTGACTTGATGACCCCGAGGTTTGGGCCGGCCTTGCCGGTGAGCGGCCGCACCAGGTCGAGGGCGGCGCTGCGTACCTCCGACTCCGCGACCGCGGCGGTCACGATGCCCGCCGCCAGCGCGTCGTTCCCGCCGTAGCGACGCCCCGTCGTCATCGACTCCATCGCGGTCGCCGGTGACAGCTTCGCGCGCAACAGGGCGTCCATGCCCGGCGGGAACGGCAGGTCGAGGTCGACCTCGGGAAGGCAGAAGAAACCGCGGTCGGCCCGCATCACCCGCCAGTCGTGCGCCATCGCGAGCATCCCGCCTGCCGCGAAGCAGTGGCCTTGGATCGCGGCGACGGTCGGCATCCCGAGCGACAACACGCGGCTGAGCAGGCGCTGCACGGTGTCGACGTACCACTCGCCCTGGTCCGTGTGGGACATCAACCAGTCGAGGTCGAGGCCGTTGGACCAGAACTTCCCGTCCGCGACGGTCACCAGGGCCGCCGGACCGCTCCTCGACTCGACGTCGTCGAGGCAGCGGTGCATCGCTTCGAGCCACTCCGGCGAGAAGCGGTTCTCGTCATTGCCGATGTTCAGGACGGCGACCTCGCCGTCGCGAGTCAGTGTTGGCACTTGGTTAGTGTGCCGACATGCCCGCTGGCTCCTCCGACCGGCTCATGCTGCTCGACTCTGCCTCGATGTACTTCCGCGCCTACTACGGCGTCCCCGACACCATGGCGGCGCCGGACGGTACGCCGGTGAACGCGGTCCGCGGCTTCCTCGACTACATCGCCCGGTTGGTCAGCGACCGCCGACCGACGAAGCTCGTCGCCGCCATGGATGCCGACTGGCGGCCGCAGTGGCGGGTTGCCGCGATCCCGTCGTACAAGGCACACCGGGTGGCCGACGAGGCGACCAACGAGGAGGAGGTTCCGGACACCTTGTCGCCGCAGGTCCCGATCATCGAGGACGTGCTGGACGCGCTCGGGATCTGCCGGGTCGGCGTACCGGGCTACGAGGCCGACGACGTGATCGGAACGCTCGCCACCTCCGCGGCATGCCCGGTCGAGATCGTCACCGGCGACCGTGACCTGTTCCAGCTGGTCGAGGACGGGCGTGGCGTCACCGTTCTCTA
>DASZRO010000055.1 GCA_035550055.1 Mycobacteriales bacterium
CGGGCGAGGTGCGACCGAGGGAGTCGACCGGGAGGAGGACGAGCTCCGCGCCGTCGTGCTCGGCAAGCCACACGGCCGGGTCGAGGACGGCGTGGTGCTCGACCGCCGAGACCAGCACCCGCCGGCGGCGCGGGTCGGCCGAACGCCGCGACCAGAACAGACCTTTGACGGCGAGGTTGTCGCTCTCGGTGCCGCCGCTGGTGAACACGACCTCACTCGGCCGGGCACCCAACGCGGCCGCGACGCTCTCACGCGACTCCTCGACGATCCGACGGGCGCGCCGGCCGGTGGCGTGCAACGACGACGCGTTGCCGACCTGGCCGAGGAGCTCGGCCATCCGGTCGACCGCTTCGGGAAGCATCGGCGTCGTCGCCGCGTGGTCGAGGTATGCCATTTGCCTAGTAAGCGTAGGCGGGCGCCGAAATCTTCCTACTCCGCGAGGATGCGCGCCGAGCGCTGGCGCCCGCGCAGCCCGGCCAGCTCGTACGGGTCGCTCAGCACGATCTGGGTCGGGAGGGCGCCGGCCAGGGCGCGGATGTCCCCTGCCGTGCCGATGGCGACGCCCGCCACGTCCGCCCCTTCCGGAGCCAGGCGTACGACGACCCGCGGAGCGCCGTCCCGCCCGCGGCGCCCCACGACGATCCGCCAGTCCCGGATGTCGTGCCGGCCGGAGAGAGCCGACGCGACGGCGCGCAGGTCGAGCATCTCCTCACCGGCGATCGGCGTGACGAGCGCATGGCGCTGCAGGCCTTCGGCCCGCGGCACGACGCGGTGACAGGACGGGCAGGCCGCTGTGGTGACCTCGGAGACGACATCAGCCGTCCGCCAGCGGAACAACGCGCTGCCGCGCATCCCGAGCTGGGTGAGGACGAGCTCGCCGGCACCGGTCGCGTGCTCGCCCGTGTCGGGGTCGACGACCTGCAGGACGTCGAGGTCGGGGTAGGCATGCAGACCACTCGTGCCGCCGGACTCGCGGCATTCGCCCCACAGCAGGCGGGCGCCGGCCGGCGCGTGGACGGCGAGCACCGCGAGATCGCCGGCGCCGACCGCACGGCGCGCGGCGTGCGTCGCCGCCGAGCGTTCGGCGTCGCTCGGTGCGCCGACCAGAAGGACGGTGCGCAGCGAGTCGAGGTGCGGCAGGCCTTCGAGCAGCTCCACCGCCCGCTCGGTCGGCAACGCCAGGACCGTCGGCGGGGCGAGCCGGATCGCGGCTGCCAGGTCGTCACGGTGACCACCCGGGAACAGCGCCGGCGCGCCGGAGCCGAGGGCGGCGTACTGGAGCGCGACGTGCTCGGTCGTGGCGGTCGGCTCGACAGCGGAGACCAGCACGTCGTTGCGGGTCAGGCCGAGCACCGACCACAGGCGCGCCCCGGCGCGGGTGACGGTGTCGAGGTCGGCGCGGGTCGACGCGATCGGGTAGCGCATCCCGCTGCCGGCGAAGACGTAGGAGGTCGCGCGCGTGTCGGCATCGACCACGCGCTGGTAGGCGTCCGGGCGCAGCGCCCGCAGCCGGATCGCCCGGCGCAGCGCGGGCCCCGTCGCGTGCAGCGCGAAGCCGGCCTCGCCGGCCTGCAGCACCAACGCGGCCATCGCGGCAGGATCGCCGGTGGGGCTGACGTCGCGTTCGCCCATCGCGGGGACCGTCGCCAGGTCCGCGACCGTGCGGATCGAGGACGGCCGGCGGTTGAGCTCGGTGAAGCGCCGGCGCCACAACGGCGAGAAGGGAGCGATCGAGTCGCGCACCTGCGCCGCGACGAGCTGGTCCTGCAACGCCGCCAGCGAGGCGGGGGTGTGCCGGGACTGGGGCGTTGCCACGTGCCGAAGTTACCGGAGCGAACCGGACGTCAGCCCTTGCGCGCCTCGATCTGCTCGGTCACCTGCGGGACAACCTCGAACAAATCGCCCACGACACCGAAGTCGACGAGCTCGAAGATCGGCGCCTCGGGGTCCTTGTTGATGGCGACGATGTTCTTCGAGGTCTGCATGCCGGCGCGGTGCTGGATCGCCCCGGAGATGCCGACCGCGATGTAGAGCTGCGGAGACACGGTCTTGCCGGTCTGCCCGACCTGGTTCTGGTGGGGGTACCAACCGGCGTCGGTCGCCGCGCGCGAGGCGCCCACGGCCGCGCCCAGGGAGTCGGCGAACTTCTCGATCAGCGCGAAGTGCTCGCCCGAACCGAGACCACGACCGCCGGAGACGACGATCTCGGCCTCGGTGAGCTCCGGGCGTCCGCCCTTCTTCTCACTGACCCGCTCGAGGATCTTGGCCTTCTTGGCGGCATCGGACAGCGCAACCGACACCTGCTCCTCGCTCGGCGAGGCCGGCGAGGGCTCGGGCGCGGTCGAGTTGGGCCGGACCGCGATGATCGGGGTGCCCTTGGCGACCTTTGACTTGACGGTGTAGCCGCCGCCGAAGATCGACTGGTCGGCGACGAGGTCGCTGCTCACGCCGACCGCGTCGGTGATCACGCCGGAGTCGAGCTTGACCGCGAGCCGCGCCGCGACCTCCTTGCCCTCAGGCGATGAGGGAATGAGCACGGCTGCCGGCGAGGAGCTGCCGACGATCTGCGCCAGCGCCTCGGTCTTCGGGGCGACGACGTAGCCGTCGAGCTCGGCGTCACCGGCGACGTACACCTTCTGCGCGCCGTACTCGGCGAGGGTCGCCTTCGCGTTGTCGTAGCCCGCGCCGACGAAGACGGCGGAAGGCTCGCCCAGCGCGCGAGCGAGGGTCAGCAGCTCGAGGGTGACCTTCTTCGGCGTCCCGTCGACGTGCTCGACCAGGACCAGGATCTCAGCCATGACGTGTTCTTCTCCTCAGCAAGCCTGGTCTCAGATGAACTTCTGGGTGGCGAGGAACTCGGCGAGCTTCACGCCGCCGTCGCCCTCGTCCTTGACGATCGTCCCGGCCTGCTTCGGCGGGCGGGCGGCGAACTCGGCGACCGAGGTGCCGGAGCCGGCCAGGCCGACGTTGGCCGCATCGATGCCGGCGTCGGCCAGCGTCAGCGTGGTCAGCGGCTTCTTCTTGGCCGCCATGATCCCCTTGAACGACGGGTAGCGCGGCTCGTTGATCTTCTCGACGACCGACACGATCGCGGGCGTCTGCGCCTCGACGACGTCGTAGCCGGTGTCGGTCTGGCGCTCGATCTTCACCGTCGAGCCACTCACCTCGACCTTGCGGGCGAAGGAGAGCTGGGCGGCGCCGGTGCGCTCGGCGAGCATCGCCGGGATGACGCTCATCCGCGCGTCCGTGGACTCCACGCCGAGGATGACCAGGTCGTGCGGGATCGTCGCCAGCGCCTTGGCGAGGGCGTAGGAGGTGGCGAGGGCGTCGGAGCCGTGCAGCGCCGGGTCGACGACGTGGACCGCGGAGTCGGCACCCATCGACAGCGCCTTGCGGATCGTCTCGACGGCCTTCTCCGGACCCATCGTGAGGATGGTGACCTCGCCGCCGTTCGCCTCCTTGAGGCGCAGCGCCTCTTCGACGGCGTACTCGTCGAGCTCGTTCATGACGCCTTCGACGCCCTCGCGGTCGAGGGTCTTGTCGGCGTCGCTGAGCTTCTTTTCCTCGTAGGTGTCAGGCACCTGCTTGACGCACACGACGATGTTCATGGCCGGCGGCCGACCTCCTGAGATAAGGGACCTCTGTGTCACGGCACCCTGTGCTGGATCCAACACTGTGTGTCCGTGCTCCGGACGCAAACTCTAGCAAGCAAGAAACCCCCGCCAACCGGCGGGGGTTTCTTGCGCTACGAGCGTGAATCAGGCGGCGGACGCCGCAGCTGCGGCGATCTGCGCGGGCGAGATCAACGACGCCCCGCAGTCGCACGCCGCGCCGGTGAACAGCTGCGAGTCGCAGCCGTCGCCGTGGCAGCCGACGTTGTGGCAGCCCGAGCACTCGTGAAGCATGTTGTTGCAGGCGCTTCCGTCGAAGAGCCGTCCATTGCATCTACGCATCAGATCCCCCTTGGATCTTGTTGGATTCGCTCTTGCGACACTGGGTCTTTGAGAAGACCTAGTGGAACTGCTCTTCTTCGGTCGAGCCCTTGAGTGCGAGGGTCTCCGCGTCGGGGTCGATCGCGGTGGCGACCAGGTCGAAGTAACCGGCGCCTACCTCGCGCTGGTGCTTCGTCGCGGTGTAGCCGTCGGCCTCAGCCGCGAACTCCTTCTCCTGAAGCTCGACGTAGGCCGACATGTCGCGGCTGGAGTAGCCCTTGGCCAGCTCGTACATCGAGTAGTTGAGGGCGTGGAAGCCGGCGAGGGTGATGAACTGGAACTTGTAGCCCATGGCGCCGAGCTCGCGCTGGAACTTCGCGATGGTGTCGTCGTCGAGGTGCTGCTTCCAGTTGAACGACGGCGAGCAGTTGTAGGCGAGGAGCTGGTCCGGGAACTCCTTCTTGATCGCCTCGGCGTACTGCCGGGCGAGCTCGAGGTCCGGGGTGGAGGTCTCCATCCAGAGCAGGTCGGCGTACGGCGCGTACGCCAGGCCGCGCGTGATGCACGGGTCGATGCCGTTTGTCACCCGGTAGAAGCCCTCAGCGGTCCGCTCGCCGGTGACGTACTGCTGGTCGCGCTCGTCCACGTCGCTGGTGATCAGCGTCGCGGCCTGGGCGTCGGTGCGGGCGACGACCAGCGTCGGCACACCCTCGACGTCCGCGGCCAGCCGCGCGGCGTTGAGGACCTTCACGTGTTGGTTGGTCGGGATGAGCACCTTGCCGCCGAGGTGGCCGCACTTCTTCGCCGAGGACAGCTGGTCCTCCCAGTGCACGCCCGACGCGCCGGCGGCGATCATCGACTTCATCAGCTCGAAGGCGTTGAGCACGCCACCGAACCCGGCCTCTGCGTCGGCGACGATCGGCGCGAACCAGTCGACGTCGGTCTTGCCTTCCGACCAGGTGATCTGGTCGGCGCGCATCAGCGCGTTGTTGATCCGGCGTACGACGGCGGGCACCGAGTTGGCCGGGTAGAGGCTCTGGTCCGGGTAGGTCTGCCCGGACAGGTTCGCGTCACCGGCGACCTGCCAGCCGGACAGGTAGATGGCCTTCAGGCCGGCGCGCACCTGCTGCACGGCCTGGTTGCCGGTCAGCGCGCCGAGGGCGTTGATGTAGTCCTCGGAGTTGACCAGGTTCCACAGCTTCTCCGCGCCGCGGCGGGCCAGCGTGTGCTCCTCCTGGACCGAGCCGCGCAGCCGTACGACGGCCTCGGCGTTGTAGTTGCGCTCGACGCCCTTCCAGCGCGGGCTGGTCTCCCATTCCTTCGCCAGGGCTGCGGCCTGCTCGGTGAGGTTGGTGCTCACGGATCGCTCCTCTGATGTCATCGTTGACAGTGTTCGAGTGAACTTCCTGCTGTGTTCACACTATGCCGCCTGCGTACCCGGCGGTAACTGCGTGTCGCCGTAGAAGAAATGCAAATCTTCACGTATCGTGAAGATCGTGGCCGACATCACCGGGCATCCCGCCGAACCGGGCGCCGCGGCCGCGGGCCTGGTCCCCGCGCCCCGCGAATCGATCGATGCCCTGACCCTCGGCCAGCGGATCCGTCACCTGCGCCGGACCCGCGGTCTCACCCTCGCCGAGCTCGCCTCGCGAGTGGGTGCGGCCAGCTCCGCGCTGTCGACCATCGAGAACGGGCGCCGGGAGCCACGGCTGAGCCTGCTGCAGAACATCGCCGCCGCGCTCGACGTCGGTGTCGAAGACCTGCTGCGCACCGAGGCTCCGTCCCGTCGTGCCGCGCTCGAGATCGCTCTCGAACATGCCCAGCGGGAGCCGTCGTACGCCTCGCTCGGGTTGCCCGCGCTGCGCCCGAGCCCGCGGATTCCCACCGACGTCCTGGAGCACGTCGTCGCCCTCCACGACGAGCTGCGCCGCCGGGACGCCCGCTTCGCCGCGACCCCCGAGGCTGCGCGCGCCGCGAACGTGGCGCTGCGCAAGCACATGCGCAGCGTCGACAACTACTTCCCGGAGATCGAACGATGCGCCGCGCAGGCCCTGGCCGCCGTCGGCTACAGCGGCGGCGCCGTGCCGCAGCGACTGATCACCGAGCTCGCCGGCCACTTCGGCTTCAGCCTGCACAACGTCACCGACCTGCCGGAGTCGACCCGGTCGGTGACCGATCTCGCCCATCGCCGGATCTACCTTCCGCAGCAGCCGGCCGGTCACGACCCGCGCTACGTCGTGCTCCAGACCCTCGGCCACTTCGCGCTCGGGCACACCGACCCGAACGACTTCGCCGACTTCCTGCGCCAGCGCGTCGAGGCGAACTACTTCGCGGCCGCCGCGTTGGTGCCGGAGGATGCCGCGGTCGCCTTCCTGTCCAACGCGAAGCGTGATCGCGCGATCGACATGGAGGACCTGCGCGACGTGTTCGCGGTCTCCCACGAAACCGCGGCGCACCGGTTCACCAACCTGGCCACCCACCACCTGGACCTTCCGGTGCACTTCACGCGTACCGACTCCAGCGGCACGATCTACAAGGCGTACGAGAACGACGGACTCGCCTACCCGACCGATGCAACGGGAGCGATCGAGGGGCAGCTCGCCTGTCGCCAGTACTCCTCGCGCCGGGTGTTCGGCGCCCCGGAGCGCTACAGCATCTACGCGCAGTACACCGACACCCCGGGCGGCACCTTCTTCTGCACGGCGCACGTCCAGCCCGGGCCGGGCGGGGAGTTCGCGGTCACCGTCGGCGTGCCGTTCCAGCACTCCAAGTGGTTCCGCGCCTCGGGCACCCAGCATCGGGCCCGCTCGACCTGCCCCGCGCCGAGCTGCTGCCGGCGCCCACCCGCCGAGCTCGAAGCGCGCTGGGCCGGCCAGGCGTGGCCATCCGCGCGAGCCCACTCCCACCTGCTGGCAGCGCTCCCCCAGGGCACCTTTCCCGGGGTGGACACGACCAGCGTGTACGACTTCCTGGAGCGCCACGCGCCCACCGCCGGAGCGGATGGCACACCGGCACTGCCCTAGCTGTACCGATGTGCCGTGCGCTCTACACCAGGGATTCGCGCCAGGCTCTCGCCAGGGCGGCGTACTCGCCGGTGCCTTCGGCGAGCAGCTGCCCCGGAGTGCCGTCCTCCACGATCCGCCCGTCGCTCATCACGAGCACCCGGTCGGCGATCCCGACCGTCGAGAGCCGGTGGGCGATGATCAGCGCGGTCCGGTCGGCGAGGACGGTACGCAGGGCCCGCTGCACCAGCCGCTCCGTCGGGGCGTCGAGTGAGGAGCTGGCCTCGTCGAGGATGAGTACGGCGGGGTCGGCGAGCAGTGCCCGGGCAAAGGCGATGAGCTGGCGCTGGCCGGCGGACAGCCGCGAACCGTTCTTGCCCACGCTCTCGTCGTAGCCGTTGCGCAGGTGCGCGACCACGACGTCGAGCCCGACCGCACGGGAGACCTCCTCGATCTCGGCGCGGGTCGCCTCCGGCTTGCCGAAGGCGATGTTGTCGGCGACCGAACCGGTGAACAGGAACGACTCCTGCGTCACCATTGCGACCGCCCGTCGCAGGTCGGCTTCAGCGAGGTCGGGCAACGCGATGCCGTCGATCCGCACGCTGCCGCTGAGGGGGTCGTAGAACCTGGTCAACAGCCGGGCCACCGTGCTCTTGCCGGCACCGGTGTCGCCGAGCAGCGCGACCGTCTGGCCGGCCGGAATGGTGAGCGTCAGGTCGTGCAGGATCTCCCGCCCGCTTCGATAGCCGAACGAGACATGGCCGAGCTCCACCAGACCGCGGAACAGGCCCGCCGGCGCGTCGCGCGAGGTCGCGAGCAGCGGCACCGACGGCCGTTCGTCGAGTACGCCGGCGAGCTTCTCGACCCCCGAGGTCGCCGCCTGGAACGCGTCGTAGAACTGGCTGACCTCGGCCATCGGCTCGAAGAACTGGCGCAGGTAGAGGACGAACGACGCGAGCACCCCGACACCCATGTCCCCGTGGATCACCCGGTCCGCGCCGTAGAGCAGCACGGCGGCGGTGGTGAGGTTGCCGATGACGAGGATGCCCGGCCAGTACACCGACAGCAGCTGGAACGAGCCCTGCGTCGTACGCCGGTAGCGGTCGTCGAGGCCACGGAAGATCTCGTCGTTGCGAGGCTCGCGCCGGAACGCCTGCACGGCACGGATCCCGCGCAACGACTCGGTGAAGTGCACGATCACCAACGCGATCGCGTCTCGTGTCCTGCGATACGCGACGGTCGAACGCCGCTGGTACCAGCGGGACAGGAAGAACAGCGGCAGCAGCGAGAAAAGCGAGACCAGCGCCAGCGGCCAGTCGAGCACGAGCAGGATGACCCCGACGGACAGGATGGTCAGCGTCGTGCGGATCAGTGTGTCGAGCCCGGCCTCGAGCAGGGCGTTGATGGCATCGAAGTCCGAGGTGAGCCGGCTGATCATCCGACCCGACGTGTACCGCTCGTGGAAGGACAGGCTCAGCTCCTGGAAGTGCTCGAAGACCCGCCGTCGCAGCTCGAGCACCACGTCCTGGCCGATCCGTCCCGCCCCGAGCAGGAAGACCCGGGTGAGCACGCCCTGCACGACGGCACAGCACACAATCGCGCCGAACACCGCGACGAGGGTCGCGACGTGGGTGTGCCCGGAGCGGGACAGGCCGTGGTCGATGCCGTAGCCGACGAGGGCGGGAATCGCCATCTGTGCCGCCGTCGCCACCACGATCGCGACGGCGAACACCCGGACCGACTGCAGGTGAGGGCGCAACAGGTCGGCAAGCAGACGCCGGTTGCGCCGCTGCAGCAACGCCGTGACCGAGCTCGGGATCTCTTCGTCGTCCTCGGCTTTGACCCCACGCCACCGCTCGAGGTCGACGTCGTCGATGACCTCTGTCATGCCGCGTCCTCGACCGAGAGGATCCGGGCGTACGACGGCACGGCCATGAGCTGCGAGTGGGTACCGACGGCCGCGAGGGTGCCGTTCTCGAGCAGCGCGACCCGGTCGGCGAGTGCGACCGTCGACGGTCGATGGACGACGAGCAGCGCGGTGGTGTCCGCCAGCACCGACGCGAGCGCCTCCTCGACGAGCGCCTCGGTGTGGACGTCCAGGGCCGACAGCGGGTCGTCGAGCACCAGCACCGACGGTCGCGCCACGACCGCCCGGGCGAGCGCGAGCCGCTGACGCTGGCCACCCGACAGCGACATCCCCTGCTCCCCGACCCGGGTGTCCAGCCCCCACGGCAGGTCGCGGACGAAGCCCGCCTGCGCCACGGCGAGCGCCGCATCGATCTCGTCGTCGGTGGCGTCCGGCCTGCCGAGCAACAGGTTCTCCCGGACGCTCATGGAGAACAGCACCGGATCCTCGAACACCGTCGCCACCTGCTGGCGCAGCGAGGTCAGCTGGATGTCGCGGACGTCGACCCCGTCCAGCGTGATCCGCCCGGACGTGACGTCGTACAGCCGAGACGGCAGCGCGGACATCGTCGTCTTGCCGGAGCCGGTCGCGCCGACGATCGCGACGGTCTCGCCGGGCGCGATGTCGAGGGTGACGTCGTGCAGCAGCTCCTCGTCGGCATCGGAGAACCGGAAGCCGACAGCGTCGAAGCGCAGCCGGCCGCGCGAGGCCACCACGTCGACGGCACCGGGACGGTCGGCGATCTCGGGGACGGAGTCGAGGACCTCGGTGACGCGCGCCGCCGCGGTCGCCGCCTCCTCGGCCATCGCGAGGATCCAGCCGATGTCGATGACCGGCCACTGCAGCATCACCAGCAACGTGACGAATGCGACGAGCGCGCCGAGGGTCATCGCGCCGTGCGCGACGGCGAGCACGCCGACCAGGACGACGACGGCCATCGTGAGGCTGGGAATGAGCTGCAGCAGCGACCAGAACGTCGCGACGAACCCCACCATCTCCAACTGCGTGCCGCGCACCTGGCGGGCCGACGCCAAGTACCCCGCGGACAGCCAAGGTCCGCGCCCGAAGGCCTTCGTCACCCGGATGCCGCTGGCGGCCTCTTCGGCCAGCGTCGCGAGATCCCCCTGCTGGTCCTGGAGGCGACGGGACACGACCGCGTAGCGCGCGCCGAACCGTCGCGCCAACGCGATGACCGGCAACGTCGACACCGCGACGACCACGCCGAGGGGCCAGTACGTCGCGATGAGCAGCGCGAGCACCGCGACGTACTGCATCGAGTTGACGATCAGATAGATCGCACCGAAGCCGAAGAACCGCCGGATGGTGGACAGGTCGCTCGTCGCGCGGGAGAGCAGCTGGCCGGTCCCCCAGCGGTCGTGGAAGCCGACGGCCAGCCGCTGGAGGTGGGCGTAGACGTCGTCGCGGATGTTGCGTTCGACCGTGAGCACGGCATCCCACTGGAGCTCACGGCGTACGACGATCAGCCCGGCCTCGGCGACCCCCAATCCGGCGACGAGGAGGAACCACGGGACGAGAGCGCCCGTGTCGTGGCGCTTGATCGGGCCGTTGACGATGGCCTCGATGACCAGGGGCACCAGAGTGCTGGCCGCAACCCCGAGCAGCGCCGCGAGAAAGCTGATCGCGACGCGGGTGCGCCACGGCCGCACGTAGGTCCGCAGTCGCCACAGCGCCGCGAAGCGCATTCGCTCCGCGGCGAGTCGACTGTGCGGTGGCCCCTCCGCTTCCCCCTTCGAGTCGACCCTGGCCATATAGACGACCGTAGCCTCGGCCGCCAACCGAATATCGGGCCGGCGCCGCTCTAACGGCCGACGAACTGCGCCTTGCCGGGTCCGTTCTCGACAAACGACGTCATGCCGATCGTGCGATCCTCGGTCGCGAACAACGCTGCGAACTGCTGACGCTCGATCTCCAGGCCGGTATTGAGGTCGAGCTCCCCGCCGTAGTCGATCGCCTCCTTCGCCGCGCGCAGCGCGAGCGCGGCGGCGCCGGTGAACTGAGTGGCCCACTTCAGCGCCGCGTCGTACACCTGCTCGGCCGGCACGACCTCGTCGACGAGCCCGATGGCGAGTGCTTCGTCGGCCTTGACGAAGCGGCCGGTGAAGATGATGTCCTTCGCCTTTGCCGCTCCGATGAGCCGCGGCAGGCGCTGCGTGCCGCCGGCGCCGGGAATGATGCCGAGCAAGATCTCCGGCTGGCCGAGCGTCGCGTCCTGCGCGGCGATGCGGCGATCGGCGCACAGCGCCAGCTCGCAGCCGCCGCCGAGCGCGTACCCGTTGATCGCCGCCACCACGGGCTTCGGGATCCGGGCGACGCTGGTGAACGCCGATGTCAGCGCGGCGCTGCGATCGACCATCTGCGGGTAGGAGCGCTCGGCCATCTCCTTGATGTCCGCGCCCGCGGCAAAGACCTTCGGGCCGCCCCACACCACGACGGCGCGCACGTCGTCGCGTTCGGTGGCCTCTCGTGCCGCTTCCCGGATCTCCTCCTGCACCTGGGTGTTGAGGGCGTTCATCTTCGGGCGGTCGAGCCGGATGGTGCCGACGCCGCCGTCGACGGTCAGGGTGACGAACTCAGCCATGACCAAACCCTAGTTAGATGGCACCCATGGGACTCGACTGGGGAACGGGCCGCTACGAGGTGATCGCCGAGGCGCTGGAGCCGGTAGCCGAGCTCGTGGCGGAGCGGGTAGGCGTGATTCGCGGTGAACGCGTGCTCGATCTCGGCTGCGGCACCGGCAACGCGGCGTTGGCGCTGGCCCGCACCGGAGCCGACGTCGTCGCGGTTGACCCGGCGGCGCGGCTCGTGGAGGTGACGCGCGCACGCAGCGCCGCCGCCGGGCTCGACGTCGAGGTGTGTCAGGGCGAAGCCGCCGCGATCCCGCTTCCAGACGACTCGGTCGCGGCGATCGTGTCGGTCTTCGCGGTGATCTTCGCGCCGGACCCCGAGGCCGCGCTCCGAGAGATGGTGCGGGTGCTCGAACCTGGCGGACGCATCGTGCTGACGGCTTGGATTCCCGGGTACGGCGTCGGATGCGCGTACGGCGCGGTCGCGGCCTACCTTGCCGAGCTCGGTGCTGTCGCGCCACCGCCGTTCGCGTGGCACGACCGCTCCGCGCTCGCGTCGCTGGCCGCGCCGCTGGGGCTGGAGGTCTCCATGGACGAGCTGTCGCTGGTGATGCGCGCCGAATCGCCGCAGGCGCACGTCGACCGCGACGCCGAGAGCCACCCGACCTGGCTCGACACCGTGGCGAGGCTCGACGAGCTCGGCGGCAGCGCGGCCGAGATGCGCGCCCGCGCGGTGGCGGCGCTGCGCGAGGTCAACGAGGATCCGGACGGGTTTCGCGCGACGAGCCGTTACGTCATCGCGACGCTGTCCTCGTCGTAGCGCTGGATCAGTAGAGCGCGTTCGCGAGCGCGCGCCGACCGGCGGCCAGCCGCGGGTCGTCCGGACTCAGCACGGCGAACAACGACACCAGATGCTCGCGCGCCCGATTGCGGTCCTCCCCGGCGGTGCGTGAGACGAGCCCGACGAGACGACCGATCGCGGCGTCGGCCTGGTCGAGGACCATCTCGATGTCGGCGAGCGCGGCCTGCGCCGCAACGTCGTCCGGGCGTGCGGCGGCCGCCTGCTCGACCGCCTGCCGGTCGACCCCGCGGGTGCGCGCCAGCAGCTCGCAACGCGCAATGGTGAGGGTCAGCTCCGGATCGCCCGGTCGCCGTTCGAGCAACGCCCGGTAGGCCGCGAGCGCCCCGTCGAGGTCGTTGCGGTCGAGGGCCGCCTGCGCCTCGGCGTACTCGGGATCGGGTGCGGGCGGCTCCGGCGCGGCCCCGCCACCGGCCGGATCGACCGAGCCGGTGACGCCGTTGGCGGCGGCGACCCGCAGCACCTCGTCGAGGACCTTGCGGACGTCGGCCTCGGGCAGCGCGCCCTGGAACAACGGCACCGGCTGGCCGGCGATGACCGCGATGACGGTGGGAATGCTCTGGATCTGGAAGGCGGCGCCGAGCCGCTGCTGCGCGTCGACGTCGACCTTGGCAAGGACCCACTTGCCGTTGTCAGCGACGACCAGCCGCTCGAGCACCGGGGACAGCTGCTTGCACGGCCCGCACCACTCGGCCCAGAAGTCGAGGACAACCGGCACCTGCATGGACAGGTTGACGACGTCGGACTCGAAGCGGTCCTCCGTGACGTCGAACACCAGGCCGGGAATAGCGGCTGAGGCGGCGGAGTCGCCGCCCGCGTCGCCGGCGGGACCGGTGCCGGCGCCGGGGCTGGGTGACGCCGGCGGCCGTTTCAGCGCCGACAGGTCGACCGCACCGGGCAGCCTGATGTCGTTCGGCCTCATCTGCACGACGCCAGCCTAGGCGGAGGAGTCGGTGCCTTCGGTCGCTGCGGCGGTCGCCGACACGGATGGCCGCTCAGAACCGGGCCGGCTCCCGGTACTCGCCGAAGACCTCTCGCATGGCGCCGCAGACCTCGCCGAGCGTGGCCTCGAGCCGGCAGGCGTCGAGGATCAGCGGCACCAGGTTGGTCTCGCCGCGCGAGGCCTCGGTCAGCCGGGCGAGCGAGGCCTCGATCGCCGCGTTGTCGCGACCTGCCTTGCGACGCTCCAGCTCGGCCACCTGGTCGAGCTCGACCTGATGGGACACCCGCAGGATCTCGAGGTCCGTCGCCACGGTGTCGGCGTAGATGTTGACGCCGACCACCTTCTTCTCCTCCTTCTCCAGCTTCGTCTGGTAGATGAAGGCGGAGTCGGCCGTCTCTGCCATGAACCAGCCGTCTTCGATGCCGCGCAGGATGCCCGAGGTCATCGAGCCGTCCGAGCCCATGTTGCGAATGCGCTCGAAGATCGCCTCGGCCTCGGCTTCGATCTCGTCGGTGAGCGCCTCGACGTACCACGAGCCGCCGAGCGGGTCCGCGACGTTCATGACGCCGGTCTCCTCCATCAGCACCTGCTGGGTGCGAAGCGCGATCTCGGCCGCCTTCTCACTCGGCAGCGCGAGCACCTCGTCGAGGGCGTTGGTGTGCAGCGAGTTCGTGCCGCCGAGGACCGCCGCAAGCGCCTCGATCGCGGTGCGCACGATGTTGTTGTCAGGCTGCTGCGCGGTGAGCGAGACACCCGCCGTCTGGGTGTGGAACCGCATCCACTGCGCGCGCTCGTCGGTCGCGCCGTACACGTCGCGCAGCCAGCGCGCCCAGATCCGGCGAGCCGCCCGGAACTTCGCGATCTCCTCGAAGAAGTCGATGTGGGCGTCGAAGAAGAACGACAGACCTGGCGCGAACACGTTGACGTCCAACCCGCGCGACAGGCCGAGCTCGACGTAGCCGAAGCCGTCGGCCAGGGTGTAGGCGAGCTCTTGCGCGGCGGTCGTCCCCGCCTCGCGGATGTGGTAGCCGGACACGGACAGCGGCTTGTAACGCGGGATCTCGCAGGCGCAGTACTCCATCAGGTCGCCGATGAGCCGAAGGTGCGGCTCGGGCGGGTAGAGCCACTCCTTCTGGGCGATGTACTCCTTGAAGATGTCGGTCTGAAGCGTGCCGTCGAGGGTGGCGATATCCACGCCCTGGCGCTCGGCCGCCACGAGATACATGCAGAAGATGGGAACGGCCGGGCCGGAGATCGTCATCGACGTCGTCACGTCACCGAGCGGGATCCCGGCGAAGAGCACGTCCATGTCGGCCGCCGAGTCGATGGCGACGCCGCAGTGGCCGACCTCGCCGAGCGAACGGGGGTCGTCGGAGTCGCGGCCCATCAGCGTCGGCATGTCGAACGCGACGGACAGACCGTTGCCGCCGGCGTCGAGGATCATCTTGTAGCGCTCGTTGGTCTGCTCGGCGTTGCCGAAGCCGGCGAACTGGCGGATCGTCCAGGCCTTGCCGCGGTAGCCAGTGGCGTACAGACCCCTGGTGAACGGGTATTCGCCGGGCCAGCCGATGCGCTCGAAGCGCGGGTCCGCCGTACCCTCCGGCGGCCCGTAGACCGGCGCCACCTCGACGCCGGAAAGCGTCGTGAAGTCGGCGTCGCGCACCTTCGACGCCTCGAACCGCGCCTGCCAGCGGGCGCGACCCGCTGCAATCTCCTCGGGCGTCATACCGCCAGTTTACTAGGACGTCCTACTAAATCCTCGGTGATCTTGACGCTTTCGGCCTGATGGCGGCGTCTTCAGGCCGAAAGCGTCAAGATCACGCGGGGTTTTGGAAGTCTCCGGCGGCCACGCGAAGGCGGCGGAGCTGGTCGAAGAGGGTGCCGAGGTCGGCTTCGTCGTACATGGCCAGGCCGAACCCGTCGGCCATGAGGTCGGTCGTGGCCCGCTTGACCGTACGGCGCCCGGGCGCGGTCAGCCGGGCGAGCACGCCACGGCCGTCACGTGGGTTGGGCCGGCGCTCGACGAAGCCCTGCGCCACGAGCCGGTCGACGATGTTGGTGACGCTTGTCGGGTGCACCATGAGGCGCTGCCCGATCACCGACAGCGGCAGCTCGCCGGCGCGGCTGAAGTGCAGCAGGACCAACGCCTCGTAGCGGGCGAACGTCAGGTCGTGCGGCTTGAGGATCTCGTCGAAGCGGCTGAGCAGCAGCTGCTGCGCGCGCATGACCGAGGTGGCGACTCGCATCGCGGCCGCCGGCCCGAACTTGGTCTCCCAGATCGCGCCCGCCCGCGCGATCGGGTCGAACGGGAGGTCCAGCGGTTCGCGCGACACGGCTAGCGGTCGACCGCCGCGACGAGCCGGTCAGCCGCGGCGTACGGGTCAGTGGTCCCTCGCAGCACCTCTGCCGCGAGGTCGGTCACCAGGGCGCCACCCCGTAGCTCTGCGATGCGGTTGCGCATCGCGGCGACCGCGAGGCCTTCGATCTCCTCGACGACCCGCCGCTGCCGGCGTACCTCGAGCTGCCCAGACGCGCCGAGCCAGTCGCGGTGACGGTCGAGCTCCTCGACGAGCTGGTCGATGTTCTCCGACTTGACCGAGACGGTGCTCAGCACCGGCGGGCGCCAGTCACCGGGTGCCGGCGTACCGGCGAGCGCCAGCATCGCCTTGAGGTCACGAACCGTCTGCGTCGCGCCGTCGCGGTCGGCCTTGTTCACGACGAGTACGTCGGCGATCTCGAGGATGCCGGCCTTCGCCGCCTGAATGCCGTCGCCGAGGCCCGGGGCGAGCATCACCACGGTGGTGTCGGCGAGCGCGGCGATGTCGACCTCGGCCTGGCCGACCCCGACCGTCTCCACGATGACGACGTCGCACCCGACCGCGTCGAGGACGCGCACCGCCTGCGGCGTGGCCCACGACAACCCGCCGAGGTGGCCGCGGGTGCCCATGGAGCGGATGTACACGCCGGCGTCCGTGGCGTGGTCCTGCATCCGGACCCGGTCACCGAGCAACGCGCCGCCGGAGAACGGCGAGGTCGGGTCGATCGCGAGGACGCCGACACGCTCGCCGCGCCGGCGGTACGCCGCCAGCAGCTCGGAGGTCGTCGTCGACTTGCCCACGCCCGGCGAGCCGGTGATGCCGAGCAGCCGGGCGTTGCCGGACGAGGGGACGAGGGCGGCCATCACCTCGCGAAGCTCCGGGGCGGCGTTCTCGACGAGCGTGATCAGCCGAGCAACGCTGCGATGGTCGCCCTCGCGCGCCCGGGCGACCAGGCCGTCGACGTCAACGCTCATCCGCGGGCGGATGTCACATAGGTGTCGCTATCGCGATGCGCATGTGCCATGCGCTCTAGGCGAGCACGCGAAGCAGCAGCGCGTCACCCTGCCCGCCGCCGCCGCAAAGCGCGGCGGCACCGAGGCCGCCACCACGCCGGCGCAGCTCGAGCGCCATCGTCAGCGCGAGCCGAGCACCCGAGGCGCCGATCGGATGGCCGAGCGCGATCGCCCCGCCGTTGACGTTGACCTTGTCCCACGCCACGTCGAGGAGCTTGGCGGAGTGAACCCCCACCGCGGCGAAGGCCTCGTTGATCTCGACGAGGTCGAGGTCGGCGACGCCGAGGCCCGCCCGCCCGAGCGCCTTGTTGATCGCGTTCGCCGGCTGCGCCTGCAGGGAGGCGTCCGGGCCGGCGACGACGCCGTGGTAGCCGATCTCGGCCAGCACAGTCGCGCCGTGACGCTCGGCGGCCTCCCGCGACATGACGACGACGGCGCACGCTCCGTCGGAGATCTGCGAGGCCGAGCCGGCCGTGATGGTGCCGTCCTTCGCAAACGCCGGCTTGAGCTGCGCGAGCCCCTCGACCGTCGTCTCGGCACGCACCCCTTCATCGGCGGTGAACGCGACCGGCTCGCCGCGGCGCTGCGGAATCATCACCGGCACGATCTCGTCGTCGAACAGCCCGTTCTTCTGCGCCGCGGCGGCCAGCTCGTGCGACCGCGCCGCGAACTCGTCCTGCTCGGCCCGGCCGATGCCGAGCTTCGCGTTGTGCGCCTCGGTCGACTCGCCCATCGCGCACTGGTCGAACGCGCAGAACAGGCCGTCGTAGGCCATCGAGTCGACCATCGCGGTGTCGCCGTACTTGAACCCCTTGCGGGAGTTCGGGAGCAGGTGCGGCGCGTTGGTCATCGACTCCATGCCGCCGGCCACCACCACGTCGTACTCCCCTGCCGAGATCAGCTGGTCGGCGAGGGCGATGGCGTCGAGACCCGACAGGCACACCTTGTTGATCGTCAGTGACGGCACGGTCATCGGGATGCCACCCTTGACCGCGGCCTGCCGCGCGGTGATCTGGCCGGCGCCGGCCTGCAGCACCTGGCCCATGACCACGTAGTCGACAACGTCGCCGGGTACGCCCGCGCGAGCCAGCGCAGCCTCGATCGCGATGCCGCCGAGGTCTGCGCCCGAGAAGTCCGCGAGCGAGCCGAGCAGCTTGCCGATGGGCGTACGAGCGCCCGACACGATTACCGAACCTGGCATGGCTGACACCCTAATCTCGCACCGGCGCAGCCACCGCGACAGGCCAGCGCCGCGCGAGGTGGAGGATGTGTCGCATGGACGCACCCCTGCTCACCCGTATCGACCATGTCGGCATCGCCTGCCGGGACCTCGAGTCGAGCATCGAGTTCTACGTCGCGACGTTCGGTCTCGTTGTCGCCGGACGCGAGACGAACGAGACGCAGGGGGTGAAGGAGGCGATGCTGCACGTCGCCGACGCACCGGGCGGCGCGTCGTACGTTCAGCTGCTCGAGCCGCTTTCGCCCGACACCCCGGTCGGGAAGTTCCTCGACTCGCGCGGCGAGGGGGTGCACCACATCGGCTATGGCGTCGTCGACGTCACCGCGGCGCTCGCGGATCTCGGTGGCAAGGACATCAGGCTGATCGACGAGCGGCCCCGTCACGGCTCTCTCGGCGCCTCCATCGCGTTCCTTCACCCGAAAAGCGTCGGCGGCGTACTCACCGAGCTCGTCCAAACGACCCACTGAACCGGCTGTACCGAAGAACACACAAACGTTGCGGATGCCCGTTCTCGGCAGACGGTCCGCTCGCGAGAATGTGACTCCCGCAACGTTTGTGTTTTCTTGGGGCGGTCAGAAGGCGCGGGGTAGCGGGGCGCGCCCGGGCGCCACGGTGTCCACGATGATGTCGAGCACCTCTTCGGTACGTCCGACCAGCAGGTGCTTGCCGCCAGGTACGGCGACGACCCGCGCCTGCGGGATCGCCGCGAAGCGGTCACGCGCCTCGTCCGGACGCAGGTAGTCGTCGAGCTCCGGGACGATCGCCACGACCGGCTTGCCGGAGGCCGCCCAGGTCGCCAGGTCGGCCGACGTCGAGAACCGCAACGGCGGTGAGATCAGGATCGCGCCGACCACCGTCGGGTCGCACCCGTGCCGCAATGCGAGGTCGGTCCCGAATGACCAGCCCACCAGCCACGGCGAGGGCAGCTCGCGGAACTCAACCAGCTCCAGCGCCGCCGCGACGTCGTACCGCTCCCCCTCGCCGTTGTCGAAGGCGCCCTCGCTGCGACCTGCTTCGCTTTCGGTCCCACGACTGTTGAAGCGCAGCACGGCCAGGTCGGCGAGGGCCGGCAGCCGGTAGGAGGCCTTGCGGAACAGGTGGCTGTCCATCATCCCGCCCATGGTGGGGAGCGGATGGAGCAACACCAGCGTGGCGATGGGCGGCGTCGCCGCCGGAAGTGCCAGCTCACCGACGAGGGAGAGCCCGTCGGCAGTGCGCAGGCTGACCGGCTCTCGGCGCGCCGGCAGCACGGTGTTCGCCCGGATCGGGTTCACCGCCGTCGCGCCCTCGCCCGCCAGCACGGCGTGTGCCAGTGTCGGCGGTGGGACTCCTCGCCCGGACGCCACGCGACGATGTGGGCCAGGCCGGGGCGGACTTCCTGCTGACAACCCGGACAGCGGTACTCCTTCACCGCTGCGTCCGCGGAGATCGGGCGCACCATCCACTCCCCGTCAGGATGAGACTCCGCGACCGCCCAACCACCGGTACGAAGGGGCGGCGGCGTCTCGTCGCGGCGACGGGACTTGCGTGGGCTCATCGGTCACTAGCCCAGCGCGGCGAGCTCGTCCAGCAATGGCGACGGGGCCACCGACGGCAGGTGCGTCGCGGCGGCCAGGTGCGACAGCACCGAACGGACCTCATCGGGACCGACGGCAGCGAGCATCGCGAACGGGCCGTCGCCGTAGCCGCAGCCGAGCCGCATCGCGACGTCGACGTCGTCGGCCGACGCGTACCCGTCGTCCACCATGCGCACGGCGTCGCCGAGATGCGGCAGCAACAGGTAGTCGACGACATGGCCCGGCCGGTCGCGACAGGCCAACGCGGTCTGCCCCGCCCCGCGCACCAGGTCGACCACGGTCGCGACGGCAGCGGGGTCGCTGCGTACCGTCGCCACCACCTCCACGACACCCGCCCGCGGGGTGCGCGGCACGTGGACGCCGACCACGTCACGGGCGCGCTCGATCCCGGCCAGCAGCGCAGCGACCGGCGCCTCGTCGGTGGTGGCGACGGCGAGCACCGCGTCCGGCTTCGCGGCCCGCGCCACGCGCGCGAGCAGGTCGGCCGACGCACCCCGCGATCCGCCGTCGACGAGTACGACGTCGGCGTCGCCGACCTCGGATGGGGCGACGCGTGGCACTCCGGGCAAGGCGTCGAACACGCGTGAGGACCCTTCCCCGACCGCGACCACGGTCGTCGAGGCCCGGGCGGTGCCGGTCGCGAACTCGGGTACCGGCAGCCACTGCGCCGCCCCGCCGTCGCCGTACTGGTAATACCCGCTCCCGGTCTTGCGGCCGAGGTCGCCGGCCATCACCAGCCGGCGCAGCAGGGGCGCGGGGGCGTACCGCTGGTCGCGGCTCTCGTCGAACATGGTCTCCATGACGTCGAGGCAGACGTCGAGCCCGATCAGGTCCATCAACGTCAACGGACCCATCGGCAGCCCGCACGCGGCGACCATCGCGGCGTCGAGGTCGCCTGCCGCGGCCTGTCCGGTCTCGACGGCGCGAGCAGCGGCGTTGAGATATCCGAACAGCAGAGCGTTGGCGACAAACCCGGCGCGGTCGCCGACCACCACCGGCGTCTTGCCACACCGCTTGGCGAGGTCATGGACCGCGGTGGTGACCTCCTGGTCGGTCCGCACGGTGTGGACGACCTCGACGAGCTTCATCACCGGTGCCGGGTTGAAGAAGTGCAGCCCGACGACCCGCGACGGCCGGGTGGTCGACGTCGCGATCTTGGTGACCGGCAGCGAGGACGTGTTCGTCGCCAGGACGGTGTGCGCAGGGCATATCCGGTCGAGCTCGGCGAACAGCGAGGCTTTGATGTCCAGCCGCTCCGGGACGGCCTCCGTCACCAGATCGGCCCGGGCCAGGTCGGCGCGGTCCGTCGTGCAGGTCAGGCGGCCGAGGATGGCGTCTCGTTCGCCGCCGTCGAGCTTGCCGCGCTCGACCGCCTTGTCGAGCGAGGTCTCGACCCGCTTCCGGCCGGCGGAGAGCAACGGCTCGTCGACCTCGACGGCGATGACGTCCAGACCGGCCCGCGCGAACACCTCGACGATGCCGGCGCCCATCGTGCCGAGTCCGACCACTCCGGCAGTGCGAATCTCCACGTCGGCCAGTCTGTCCTACCGCGCGCGGAGTGCCGAAGACAGCGGTGGGCCCGGCCGGCAGACTCGCCCGGCCGGGCCCACGTGGCGCGAGGCGTCAGCCGTTCGGCTGCCCCTTCATCCATCCGATCTTGGTGAAGTCAGGCGTGGCGAAGCCGAACGACCCGATGTTCGCCAGACCCTTGGTCACACCACACATCTGCGGACGCTCGAACAGCGTGATGGTGTGCACCTCCTGCCACAGGTCCTTGTCGGCCTCGTTCGTCACCGAGATCGCCTGCGTCGGGTCGGTCTCCGTGATCGCCTGCTTGAGCAGCTTGTCGACCGTCGGGTTCGACGTACCGGTGAAGTTCTGCCCGCCGCCGTTCTTCGGCGAGGAGTAGATCGACACGCTGCTCGAGATCGGGAACGGCGTCCCGAGCCACGAGAACGGCGCGAGGTCGAAGTTGCCCGGCACCAGGTACTTGTCCGACCAGTCGTTGACCGGCACGGAGTTGATGTGCACCTTGATGCCGACCTGCTTCAGCATCGCCTGGGTGAGCTCGCCCTCGTTCTTCGACGACTGGATGCCAGCCGGGATCATGAAGTCGAGGTTGATCTCCTTGCCGCCCTTGGCGTAGTAGCCGTTGCTGTCCTTCGTGAACCCGTCACTTTGCAGCAGCTGCTCCGCACCCGTCGGGTTGTAGGTCCCGAGGTCACCGGTGTTGTCCTGGTAGCCGGTCTGGACGTTCATGAAGAAGTGGTTGTCCAGGGGTACGACGGGCCACGGGATGCCGTTGAGGTCGGACTTGATCAGCGTGTCGCGGTTGATGCCCATCTCGACCGCCTGGCGGACCTTCTCGTCGCTCATGAAGCCGTGCTTGCTGCTGACCGTGATCTGGCGGTAGTCAGGCCCGACCGCGAGCGTGACGTCGCCGTCCTTCGCCTTCTTGACCGTGTCGTAGTCGGCCGTGTCGACCGCCACGTCGAAGTCGTAGTTCAGCTCGCCGTTGACGAAAGCCTGGTTGGCGGCGTCCGACGTCAGCGCGCGGTAGACGATCTTCGACAGCAGCGGCTTGTCGCCCCACCAGTTGGAGCTGGGTGTCACCGTGACGGTCTGCGCCGACTTGTTGAAGGTGACGTTCCCGAAGGGCCCACCGGTGAGCGGGAAGGCGTTGACGTAGCCGGTGTTGAACAGCTTCGGCGAGCTCTGGTACTTCGCCGGATACAGCGGCGTGAACAACGCCTTCCAGTCCACGAACGGCTTGGAGAAGACGACGACGACGTCGAACTGCCCGCCGGAGCCCTCCGAGACGCTCTTGATCTGGCTGTAGCCGGTCGAGCTGGAGACCTGGTAGGCCTTGTTCTTGCCGTTGAGCGCCTGCCACTGCGTGGCGTAGTCCTTCTCCGTGATCGGCGAGCCGTCAGACCACTTCGCGTCCGGGTTGAGCTTCAGCTCGATCGTCTGCGGGTTGGTGTTCGTCTCAGTCGCGGACGTGATGTAGTCCGGGTTCGCTGAGACGTTGCCCTTCTCGTCGGAGATGAACGGCTGCGGCATGACAGCGAGCTGGACGCTGTTGATCGACGACTCGGTGCCGTCGACCTCGTTGTAGTTCCAGTTCGTCGCGAACTCGTCGAGGCTGTAGGTGAGCGTGCCGCCCTGCTTGAGATTCGATACCGGCTGCGGGTTGATGTCCTCCTGGACGAGACCGCTGACCTGCCCACTCGGGCCGGTCGACGCCGTGCTTCCGTTGCTTGGGTTGCCACCGCTGCTCGATCCTCCGCAGGCGCTCGCGGCGATCGCGACCACCAGCATCGACACCGAGAAGGCGGCACCGCCACGATGCATCTTCACGCGTCCTCCTTGTTGGTTCGGTTCTGCATCTCAGACGACCTGTACCGCCTCGGCGTAATGACATGCCGCGGCGTGGTCGTCGCCTTGCGGGTAGAGCGGTGGCACCTCCTCCTCACAGCGCTTGCGGTCATGATCGCCGAGAGCTTCGTACTTGAAACAGCGGCTGCGGAAGCGACATCCCAACGGAACGTGGGTCGGGCTCGGCAAGTCACCCTTCAGCAGGATCCGCTCGCGCTGCCGCTCCTTCGCCGGATCCGGGATGGGGACGGCCGACAGCAGCGCTTGCGTGTACGGGTGCGACGGACGGTCGTACACCGAGTCGACGTCACCGATCTCGACGATCTTGCCGAGGTACATCACCGCGACTCGGTTCGCGATGACGCGTACGACGGACAGGTCGTGAGCCACGAACAGGTAGGACAGCGAGAGGTCGTTGCGCAGCTGCATGAGCAGGTTGACCACACCCGCGCGAATCGACACGTCGAGCGCCGACACCGGTTCGTCGAGCACGAGCAGCTTCGGCTCCAACGCAAGTGCGCGCGCGATCCCGATGCGCTGACGCTGGCCGCCGGAGAACTCCTGCGGGAACCGGCCGGCCATCGATCGGTCGAGCCCGACCATCTCCAGCAGCCCAGCCACCCGCTGCCCGGCCTCGCCGCGTGACATTCCCTGAGCGCGAAGCGGCTCGGTCACGATGTCGCTGACCGGCAGCCGCGGATCCAGCGAGGCGAGGGGATCCTGGAAGACGACCTGCAGGTCGCCGCGCAGCCGGCGACGGTCCGCGCGCGTCAGGTTGCCGGTGGTCTTCCCGGCGATCTCGATCTCGCCGTGCTGCGGCTCGGCGAGCTCCAACACCTCCATCAGCGTCGTGGTCTTGCCGCATCCCGACTCCCCGACGAGACCGAGCGTCTCGCCCTCGCGGATGTCGAGGTCGATGCCGTCCACGGCGCGCACCACGCCGACCTGACGCTTGATCACCGCCCCTTTTAGCAACGGGTAGTGCCGCTCGAGCGCACTCAGCCGCAGAACGGTCGGCCGCTGGTCACGCGGCACGCGCTCGACGTCGGACACGGCGATCTCGGGTGTCGGGAACACCTCGGCGATCGACATTGCCTCGTGCTCGATCTTCTGCTTGAGGTGACAGGCGGCGACGTGGCTCGGCGCGCCGACTCGCTCGAGCTCGGGCTCCTGCTGGCGGCACGGGTCGATCGCCAGCGGACAGCGCGGCGTGAACGGACAGCCATGCGGCAACGCGGCCGGGGACGGCGGGCTGCCCTCGATCGGGGTGAGCGCCGTCACGCCTCGGGCGTCGAGGCGGGGAATCGAGCCGAGCAGGCCCATCGTGTAGGGCATGCGCGGCTGGTAGTAGATGTCGTCCGTCGTACCGACCTCGACCGGCTTGCCGGCGTACATCACCATCACCCGGTCGGCGAGACCGGCGACCACTCCGAGATCGTGGGTGATCATCAGGATCCCGGCGCCCGTCTCGCGCCGGGCGGTCTGCAGCACGTCGAGGATCTGCGCCTGGATCGTCACGTCGAGCGCGGTCGTCGGCTCGTCGGCGATGATCACCTTGGGGTCGTTGGCGATCGCCATCGCGATCATCACGCGCTGGCGCATCCCGCCGGAGAACTCGTGCGGGAACGCGTTCGCCCGCTGCTGCGGGTTCGGGATCCCCACGAGGTCCAGCAGCTCGACCGTCCGGCTCTTTGCCTGCTCCTTGGAGATGTCCTGGTGGATCAGCAACGCCTCGGCGATCTGCTGGCCAACGGTGTAGACGGGTGTCAGCGCGGACAGCGGCTCCTGGAAGATCATCGCGAGGTCGCGGCCGCGGATGCTCGACATCGAGCGGTCGTCGAGCCCGATCAGCTCCCGGCCGTCGAGGGTCACCGAGCCGCTGACCTGGGCGTCGGTGGGAAGCAGGCCCATCACCGCGAGCGACGTCACGGACTTGCCGCTGCCGGACTCGCCGACGATTGCGAGGACCTCGTTGGCGCGAAGCCCGAAGGACAGCCCACGGACGGCCAGCACGTCGGGCCCGGCACCGCCGGGGAATGTCACCGACAGATCGCAGACCGTGAGGATCTCGCCGTCCTCAGCGGGGCGCGACGGAGGTGCCGGGGTCACCTCGAGGCCGGTCATTGCGACTTTCCTGACGACGGGTCGATCGCGTCACGCAGGCCGTCGCCGACCAGGAAGATCGCGAGCACGAACAACACGAGGAAGCCGGCCGGGAAGTAGAACAGCCACGGTTGGGTCAGCGCGGCGTTCTGGCCGTCCGCCATCAAGGTTCCGAGCGAGACATCGGGTGGTTGGATCCCGAAGCCGAAGAACGACAGCAACGCCTCGGTCAGGATGGCGGTCGCGACGTTGACGGTGGCGTCGATGATCAGCAGCGAGGCCAGGTTCGGCAGGACGTGGCGGCCGATGATCCGCCACCTCGGCACGCCCATGTACTTCGCCGCCAGGACGTACTCGCGCTCCTTCAGCGTCAGCGTCTGCCCGCGGACGATCCGTGCGGTGATCTGCCAGATGAACATCCCGATCAGTACGACGAGCAGCCACCAGTGGTTGTCGAACTGGCCGGACATGATCGCGATGATCAGGAACGACGGCAGGATCAGCAGCAGGTCGACGCACCACATCAGGACGCGATCTGCCCACCCGCCGAAGTACCCCGCCGCACTTCCGACGACTGCGGCGATCCCGGTGGCGAGCAGCGCCACCAGCAGGCCGATCAGGATCGACTTCTGCGCGCCCCGCATGGTCGTCGCGAAGATGTCGTGACCGACCGCATCCGTGCCGAACCAGTGCGCCGAGCTGGGCGCGACTGCGTAGGGCGCGTTGAGGTCGATCTCGTTCCACTTCCAGTGGTCGAACAGCGGCCCGACGTACGCGAGCAGCACCAGGATGACGACGAACACCAGCCCGATCAGGCCCACCGGGCTGCGCAGGAACCGCCGCAACACGACGCGCGAACGAGAGGGCACCGCCGTCTCGTCCACGGTGCCGGACGGGTCGTTGTTCCCGCCCTGAAGCAGCAGCTCTCCTGCGGCTGACGTCATGACGCCCTCAACTCGCTCTGACCCGCGGGTCGAGCAGGGCGATGATGAAGTCCTGCAGCGTGGAGGCCAGCAGCACGAGTGCCGCCACGAACAGCGTCACAGCGGCCGTCGCGTTGATGTCGTTGCTCTGGATCGCCGTGATCAGCAGCTCGCCCATGCCGTGCCAGCCGAAGATGATCTCGACAACCGTCGCGCCGGTGAAGATGAGCGCCACGTTGTAGGTGAAGATCGTGATCGCGGGAATCAGAGCGGTACGCAGGGCGTGTGTCGTCAGCGCGCGGCGACGGGACAGCCCTTTGGCGCGAGCCGTGCGCACGTAGTCGCTGCCCATCACGTCGAGCATTGCGCTGCGCTGATAGAGCGAGATGGCTGCCGCGACGATCAGCACGAGCGTGATCGTCGGGAGGATCAGATGGTTGAGGCGATTCCCGATCTGCGCCCACCCGCCGGTGATCGTGGGGTCGTACTGGCCGGTGTACTGGATCACCTGATGGCCGCTGGCGTCGTTGATCCGCACCGCGATCAGCTCGAGTGTCGGTGCGATCACGAACGTCGGCAGCGCGAGGATCACGAACGACATCCCGGAGAACAGTCGATCCGGCCACTTGTACTGCTTGACCGCCGCGATGGCCCCGATCGCGATCCCGATCACACCGCCGAGCACCGTGCCGATCAGCAGCAGCTGACCGCTCACCCACAGCCGGCGCCCGACGTCGGAGTTGACGGTGCCGCCCTGCACCTCGAGGCCGAGGTTTCCGTGGATGACCCCGTCGAGCCAGTGACCGTAACGGTCGAGCAGCGGAACGTCTGGATTCGAGTTCAGCTCGTTCAGCTTCTCGGTGATCACCGCCGGAGACGGCGGGTGGGCGCGGGCGGTGTAGTTGGACGCGGGATGCAGGCTGACCGCGGCGAGCAGATAGGCGATCGAGGTCGCCACGAACACCAGGACCAGATAGTTGACGAAGCGCCGCAGCAGGAACTTCGCCACGCACTCGCCTCGCTCTCAGCGGGTTGAACGAACAGCCACATCGCCGTGAAGCCTCGGAGAACCGTTGGGGATCTCCAGAAACCATCGTGCCACTGCGAATCGCGAAGCATGCGTCGACCGCCTCACGATCCCGCAACACTTCCTACCGCTGTGCAAGTATTGGGAGTCGTGACGAAAGTGGACGAAGCTTCCATACCAGCCGCTCGCGCGATCGATCTCCGCAAGACCTATGGGTCAGGGGCCGCCGCCGTACACGCCCTCGCCGGCGTCGACGTGACGTTCCCGCGCGGCGAGTTCACCGCGGTGATGGGCCCGTCCGGCTCGGGCAAGTCGACGCTGATGCACTGCATGGCGGGTCTGGACCGGGCGAGCTCCGGTCAGACCTTCGTCGGTGAGCACGAGATCGGCAGCCTCGACGACACCGGCCTCACGCAGCTTCGCCGGGACCGGGTCGGGTTCGTCTTCCAGTCGTTCAACCTCGTGCCGACGCTGACCGCCGAGGAGAACATCACGCTGCCGGCGAACCTCGCCGGCAAGCAGGTCGACCAGGAGTGGCTGGGCTACCTGGTCGACCAGCTGGGCATCCGGGACCGGCTGACCCACCGGCCGACCGAGCTGTCCGGCGGACAGCAGCAACGCGTGGCCTGCGCCCGCGCGCTGGTCGGGCGGCCGGATCTGATCTTCGCCGACGAGCCGACGGGCAACCTCGACTCGAACTCCTCCGCCGAGGTCCTCGCCTTCATGCAGCAGTCGGTCCGCGAGTTCGGCCAGTCGATCGTGATGGTCACCCACGACCCGCGTGGCGCGTCGTACGCCGACCGGGTCGTCTTCCTGGCAGACGGCCGCGTGGTCGGCGAGCTCCCCAAACCGACACCGGACAAGGTGCTCGAGCGGATGCGAACCCTCGGGGTCTGACATGTGGCGAGTGACCCTCAAAGGCCTGCTGGCGCACAAGCTGCGCCTGACGCTGACCGCGCTTGCGATCGTGCTCGGCGTCACGTTTGTGACGGGCACGTTCGTGCTCACGGACACGCTGCACAACACGTTCTCGAACCTGATCGGGAACATCTACGCGAAGGTCGACCTGCAGGTCCGCGGCGTTGCGCAGTTCAACCACACCAGCATCGGGGAGACCGCGACCCGTAACCCGATCCCCGAGTCACTGCTGTCGACCGTGCGCGCCGTCCCGGGTGTCGAGTCCGCCGAGGGTGGCCTGACCGGCTACGCCCAGTTCGTCTCGCCCGAGGGCAAGGCCATCAGCGGCAACGCCGGAAGCATCGGGCTGAGCTTCGACCCGAACCCGGACCTGAGCTCGCTCCACGTCGTGTCCGGCCGGGCACCGACCGGACCGGACGACGTCGTGATGGACGCCGGGACCGCGAAGAAGTACCACTTCTCGGTCGGACAGCAGGTGAAGGTGCTGCTGGCAGGGCCCACCCGCACCATGACGTTGGTCGGCATCGTGAAGTTCGGCACGGCCGACAACATCGCCGGTGCCTCCATTGCGGCGTTCGCGCTGCCGACCGCGCAGCAGGTGCTCGACGAGCCCGGGCACCTCGACGACATCAACGTCCTCACCAAGTCCGGCACCGACCAGGCGGCCGTCCAGCGTGCGATCGAAGCGGCGATGCCGTCCGGAGTCCAGGTCGTCACCGGACAGACGGTCGCGAACGAGCAGACCGACTCGGTCGATCAGGCGCTGGGCATCTTCAACACAGCGCTTCTGGTGTTCGCCTTCATCTCGCTGTTCGTCGGCGCCTTCACTATCTTCAACACGTTCTCGATCATCGTGGGACAGCGCACTCGCGAGCTCGCGCTGCTGCGAATCGTCGGAGCGAGCCGCCGTCAGGTCTTCCGCTCGGTGCTCGCCGAAGCGGCACTCGTCGGTCTGGTTGCATCCATCATCGGGCTCGGCGTCGGCATCGGCGCAGCCGTCGGGCTCGAAGGCTTGCTGCGCGTGTTCGGAATCTCCTTCCCCTCGGCGTCATTGGTGTTCCGTCCGCGGACCGCCGTCATCGGGCTGCTGGTCGGAGTGGGCGTCACGGTCGTCGCTGCGATCAGCCCGGCCCGGCGCGCCGTACGCATCTCGCCGATCGAAGCGATCAGCTCCCACCAGACCGGGGTGGAGATCTCCAGCCGCCGCCGGCTCTCCAGCGGCGGCTTCCTCGGCGTGGCGGGGATCGTGCTGCTCGCGATCGGGCTCGGCGCGTCGAAGCTGCCCCTGGTGGGTGTCGGTGCGGCAGCGATCTTCCTCGCCGCCGCGATGCTCGCGCCGGTGTTCGCCCGTCCGGTGTCGAGCGTGATCGGCCGGCCCCTGGCACGGTGGTTCAAGGTGTCCGGCCGACTCGGTCGGGAGAACTCGATGCGCAGCCCCCGGCGTACCGCGCAGACCGCATCGGCGCTCATGATCGGACTCGCCCTGGTGTCGGCGATCACCGTGTTCGGAGCTTCGCTGTCCAAGTCCGCGACGAGCGCCGTCGACCAGGCGATCAGCGCCGATCTGATCATCACGAACTCGAGCCAGTCGCAGCCAGGCATCAGCAACGCCATCGCCGGTCTGGTCGGGAAGGTGCCTGGCGTCACCGTGACGGACACGGCGTACGACGGCCAGGTCGAGGTGGGCGACAGCCTCAAAGACCTGACCGCGATCGGGACCGGCAGCTTGGCGCAGACCGTCATCTTGCGGATGGAGTCGGGCAGCGCCGCGTCGCTGTCTGCCGGGGACCTGCTGATCGACAACACGACCGCGTCGTCGAAGCATCTGTCTGTCGGTGACACATTGCCGGTGAAGTTCGCCAAGACCGGCGTCGTCGACATGCGCATCGGCGGCGTGTTCGACACCAACGCGCTGCTCGGCTCGTACGTCGTCAGCAACGACTTCTTCCTGTCGCACTTCGACCAGACGCTGCCCATCGCCGTACTCGCCCGTACCACTGGCGGCACCGCCAGCGAGCAGGCGGTCACGAGCGCACTGTCCGACTTCCCGAACGTGCAGGTGCAGTCGCGCGCGGAGTTCGAGAAGTCGCAGAAGCAGCAGGTCGACAAGCTGCTCGGCCTGGTCTACGCGCTCCTCGCGCTCGCCGTCATCATCGCGCTGATCGGGATCGTCAACACCTTGATGCTCTCGGTCTTCGAACGCACTCGTGAGATCGGGTTGCTGCGCGCGGTCGGGATGACCAGGCGGCAGATCAGGTCGATGGTGCGGGTCGAGTCGGTGATCCTGGCACTGTTCGGAGCACTGATCGGCATCGTCATCGGGACCGGTCTCGGGATCGCGCTCGTGTCGTCGCTGCATTCCCAAGGCATCAGTGAGACCTCGGTCCCGGTCCCGGAGCTGATCGGGTTCCTCGTGCTGGCAGCGCTGCTCGGCCTGTTCGCCGCGACGTTCCCGGCGCGGCGCGCGGCACGGCTCGACGTACTCGCCGCGATCGCGACCGACTGACCTCGCTCAGAAGAGGCGGTCCTCGGCGTTGTCCAGTCCACGCAGCTCGTCGTAGTCGACCTCCAGGCACAGGATGCCGCGATCTGCCGCCAGCACCTTCGCCTGCGGCTTGATCTCCTGCGCCACGAACATGCCGCGGACCGGCCGCAACAGCGGGTCGCGGTCCAGCCGCTCCAGGTAACGGGTGAGCTGCTCGACGCCGTCGATCTCCCCACGTCGCTTGATCTCGACCGCGACCGTGTGTCCCGCGCCGTCCTTGCACAGCAGGTCCACCGGCCCGATGTCGGTCGGGTACTCCCGGCGTACCAGCGTGAACCCCTCGCCGAGGGTCGCGCAGTTGCTCGCCAGCAGGACCTGAAGATGCGCCTCGACTCCGTCTTTCACCAGACCGGGGTCGATGCCGAGATCGGCGCTCGACTCCGAGAGCACCTCCTCGACGGTGATGAGGAGCTGCTCTCCGCCCTTGTTGGTGACGGTCCAGCTTCCTTCGTCCTCACGTAGTGAACACGGAGGCGTCATCCACATTAGGGGCTTGTAACCACCCGCGTCGGAGTGCACGAGAACCGATCCGTCGGCCTTGACCACGAGCAGCCGCGTCGCCATCGGCAGATGCGCCGTCAGCCGCCCCGAGTAGTCGACGGAGCATCGCGCGATGACCAGCCTCACCGCGCCAACCTATTCGATCCCTCCCCGGTTCGAAGTAGCACACAAGTCGCCGCGAAATGCCCCATTCGCCGCCGAGTGCCCGATTTCGGGGCCCACTTGTGTGCTACTTCGAACGGGGGGCGGGGAGGTGGAGCGTCTCGCGATAGATCAGCGTCCTGCCCGTCAACAGGGCGGTGCCCCAGGGCGGGTCACTGCCGAACGGCGAGGTGTAGTTGTAGACCAAGTAGCGGTGGCCGCCCAGCGGGACGAGCTGCGGGTAGCAAGTGTCGCCGGTCCCCGGTACGTCGGCGATCGGCGTGAAGTCACGGGTGCTCAGGTCGATGCGCCACAGCGAGCAGCGTTTGGTGGTCGCGGCGTAGGTCCCGTCGTACAACGCGAACTGGGTGTTCGTCATCGCCAGATTCGACCCGAGGAAGTCGTAGTTGCCGCCGAACGCGACCTGCCGACGCGCCAGGACGTATGCCCGGCCGCGATCGACGAACACGTACGGCGAGTCCAGGCGCCGGCGATCACCGCGGCACGTCCAGCGCCAGGTCGCCGCCGCCGGCGCGGTGCACACCTTCGCGCCCCAGCCCAGCTTGTCGACCTCCTCGGTCTGGCAGGCCGTCACCAGGCCGCCGTCGGGCAGGAATGCGAAGTCGGTCTCACCGCACTGGCCGCGGTAGACCACCGGCGTGCCGCGATGCACCGGATGCCAGTGCATCGCGTCGCGCGAGGTCATCCAGTAGACGAGCTTCGGTGCGGGGTTCGGGGTGAAGGTGTCTCCGCCGCCGGTGTAGCCGGTCATGTACGCCGTGCCGTCGTAGGTCTTGAACGACCAGGCGATGAAGTCCGGCTGTGGCATCGCCTTGACGGGCTTGCTCCAACGCCCCGGCGAGCGGTACCTGTTGACCAGCTCGCCACCGGGCTGGAAGGCGGCCGCGTTCTGACCGAGCAGAGCGAAGTAGAGGTAGAGGTGGCCTCGCCACACCAGGAACCGAGGCTCTCGCAGGTCCCGGCCGTAGCGGAACACGCCTTCGTAGCGCCAGTGGACCTGATCGCGGCTGCTCACGACGTACAGGCGGGTGTTGTCGTCCGAGATCTGCCATTTGGCGGTCCGGAAGACCAGGAAGTAACGACCCCGGTAGCGCGCCACCGCGAGGTTGGCGTTGGATCGGTTGACCTGAACCTTCGCCGGCAGCCCCGCCGACGGTACGACGGTGACCGGCTCGCTCTGCGCGACCGCTGTGCTCGGTGACTCGATGCGAGCGGCGTGGACAGCGCGAGCAGGAGCGGCGACGGCCGGCGACGCCGCAACCCCGGCGAGAAGCGCAGCCGCGACCGCCCATCGCCTCCCCCGGTCCACGCCCGTAACGTACGCGACCGGGCGGGGCGATCAGGAAGCGGTCATCGCCAAATCGCGCAGGGCCGAACGAGCCACGCCGAACACTGTGGTGCGCTCGACGGCGTGAGCGGTCAGCGCCCCGCGCTGGCCGCGCAGCGCGGCCTGGTCGCCGAACAGTTCGCCGGGCCCGGCGCGTACGACGGTCTGGTCCACGCCGAACCCCTCGCCGCGGATCTCCACCAGGCCTTCGAGCACCACGAAGAACTGACCGGCTCGATGGCCGGGCTGGAAGATCACCTCACCGGGCTGGAAGGTGAAGCGGTCGAGGTTCGTCGCCACCGCCGCCGTGGCCGGCGACGCATCCGCCCCACCGAGATCGAAGGTCTGCTCCAACGGACCCTTGGCGCCGGCGACCGTCGCGTACTCGTAGTCCACGAAGTGCAGCTCGGAAGGCGTCATCCGGTAGAGCGCGCCATTCGGGGCGAGGTGATGGTGGCCGAACTTCTGCACGAACAGCCGCTCGGCCTGCTGCTGCTCTTCGGCGGTGGCGAGGCCGCATCGCCCCACCCCTTGCAGCTCGCGAACCTTGCGCCAGTCCGTCGTGTAGTCGTCGATCGTGACCGACACGTGACGGCTGTCGCTGATGTTGCGGTGCATCTGCGTGTCGGGCGCGACGTGGAAGTAGATCCGGCGGTCGTCGTTGGCGTAGACCACCGTGTCGGCGTGCGGCATCCCGGTGAACGATGACGTCGAGACGGTCACCACGTGATGCAGTCGCAGGTAGCTGACCAAGCCGAGCGGCATCACGCCGGCTTCCTTGGTGAATGCCGTCGTCACGTCGCCGAACTTAGCGGCGGGCCAGCCGCGCAAACCCTCCTGCGCCGTGTGTTCACACGATGTTCGACGCGGCGCAGGCGCGCGTTCCTAGAAGAACGGATCCGTGCGGGCGGCGTTGAGGGCGGCCGACATGTCGAAGTCGTGCCCGTTGTTGATCTTCCACGGGTGGCCGTCCCACACGTACGCGTCGACCCACGTCGCGGCTAGCTTGTCCACCGGCGCCGGAAGCTTCCACCGCGGGTTGGTGACGTCGGTCGTCGGCGGGATGCCGAGCGCAACGCAGACCCGCTGGGTCTTCGTCCGGCAGGTGGGCGGGTTGTTGGCGTTGTGCGTGGCGCGCGGGTACTTGGCGTAGAACTGCTTGTTCGTGTACGGGTGACCGTTGTCCGACGTGTCGATGACGCACCGCTTGTCCGGGAACCCGCGGCGCGCAAGCGCCCGACCGACCGCGGCGCAGTAGCGGATCTCGGACGCCGTCGCTACGTGATGAGACGCGCCGAGGTTGAACCCGCGGGCGTACTGGATGCCTGCCGAGATGAGCAGCTTCGTCAGGGCCGGCACGGACAGCCAGTCCGCCGACCCGCCGTCGATGTAGGTGGTCGCGTTCGGCACGGCCGCGAGCTGCTGTGCGGCGTAGCGGGTCAGGGCTGCGCGTACCTTCGGACCCCAGCTGACCAGCGTCAGCGGCAGATCCGGCTCCAGCACGATGCCGACCTTCGCCGAGCCGATGCCTTGGATCGCCGCGTTGATCCAGTCGCGATAGGCCTGCTGGTCAGCGCTCGACAGCGGCTGGCGGTTGTTGGCCTCCTCGTGCGGATAGAGCCGGAACAGCTCCATCCACACCAGCGTGCTCGGGTTGCCCGCCTGCTCCTGAGCGATGTCCTTGGAGATGATCCCGGCGACCTGGTTGGTCGGGATCCACGATCCGTACGACCGCACGCGCGGGTTGAGCGCCTCCTTCGCGAGCAGCGCGCGGTCGGTCCCGGTGGAGGACTCGTACGCCGGCCACAGGCCGTCCCCGTTGCCCTCGTAGATGCCCCACGGCACGCCGGCGACGGGGTTGGCAGCGGTCGCGTTGGCTGCAGGCAACGCGGGGACGGTGAGCGCAGCGGTTGCGGCAAGCGCCGCGCCGGCAACCGCGCAGCGTCGGACGAAGGAGGAGACCTTGGGCACACGTCATTGTCTGGCCGCGGGGCGGCCGCAGTAAACCGACGTGGGTTACAGGTACGGATCGGTGCTGGCGGCTTCGATCGCATGTTGCAGATCGAAGTCGTGTCCGTTGTCGACCTTCCACGGGTGGCCGGTCCAGACATAGGCATCGACCCAGTGCGCCGCCATCTTCGCCACACCGGTGGGCAGGCCCCACTTCGGATCTGAGACGTCGGTCGTCGGCGGGATGCCGAGTGCCACACAGACCCGCTGCGTCTTGCTCGTGCACGCCGGAGGGTTGTCCGCGTTGTACTCGCCACGCGGGTACTTCTCGTAGAACTGCTTGTTCGTGTACGGATGGCCGTTGTCGGACGTGTCGATGACACAGTGCTTGCCGGGGTAGCCGTCCCGCGCGAGCGCGAGGCCGACCAGGCGGCAGTAGCGGACCTCTGAGCCGGTCGAGTCGTGGTGAGACGCACCGAGACTGACTCCGCGGGCGTACTTGATCCCGGCGGACTCGAGCAGTTTCACGAGGTCAGGGACGCTCAGCCAGTCGGCAGAACCACCGTCGATGTAGACGCTCGCGTTCGGCAGGCTCGACAGGCGCTGTGCCGCGTAGCGGACGAGTCCGGCCCGCACCTTCGGCCCCCAGCTGACCAGCGTCAGCGGCAGGTCCGGCTCGAGCACGACACCGACCTTCGCCGTACCGATGCCGCGGATGGCTGCGTCGACCCAGTTGCGATACGCCTGCTGCTGCTCGACGGTCATCGGGACGTGGTTGGCGGCCTCCTCGTGCGGCCAGAGCCGGAAGATCGCCATCCAGACGAGGACGTTCGGGTTGCCGCCCTGCTCTTGCGCGATGTCGGACGAGATCAGCTCGCGAACGTCCCCGGTCGGTATCCACGAACCGTACGACCGGACCCGCGCATGAAGAGCCATCCGGCCCAGCAACGCGTGCGTCGTACCGGTCGAGTGCTGGTAGGCCGGCCACAAGCCGTCACCCGACCCCTGGTAGATGCCCCAGCGCGTTCCCGCGACCGGGTCGCTCACCGACGTACCTGCGCCGGCGGGCAGCGCGATCGCAGTGAGGGTGGCGAGCGTCAGCCCGAGGACCGCAAGCCGCCGCAGGTGGGCCTTGACCGGATGCACACGATCCAGTGAACCCAGCCCGAGCCGCCGCGAAAATGGCTCAAAAGCACTATTTCCAGGGCTGGCTCAGGACGCGAGCGCCGGTCCCTTGAGCGTGTCGACCATGAGGCCGGTGGTGCCGAAAAGCCGTTCCCGCCACTCGCTGACCAGATCGTCGTTCGGGACGTCGCTGGGATGGAAGCCCCGGCGTTCGTAGGCCTTGAGCCGGTGCCAGACCTCCTTGCTCATGAACGGCTGAGTGCGGACGTACCGCCAGCTCTTGCTCAGCGCTCCCGGCCGGTACGACGCACGGTCGGTCGCCAGCGAGGCGATCACCTGGATGGCCGTCGAGATCGCGAACCCCCAGCGGGCGATCTTCATCGTGAAAATGCGCATCCGCTCGCTGCCTCCGACCGCCCGGTAGACGTCGAAGGCGACCGCCTTGTGCTCGCTCTCCTCGAGGGCGTGCCACATGAACAGGTTGCGGACCGCCTCGTCACCGAAGGACTCCTGCGTCTCGCTGCTGGTGAGGACCAGCTCGGCGAGCGTCGCGGTCACATGCTCGAGCGCCGCCGTCGCCGCGAGGTTCGTGATCGCCGGCGTGTGGCGCTCGCGGAACCCGATCGCCCGCCGGACGAACCGCTCGACGAACTTCGTGTGGTAGCCCATCTCGTCCAGGCGCGTGTTGAACGCCCGGTGCTCGCGGCCGTGGGTCACCTCCTGGCCGATGAAACCCGACACCTGCTCGGCGAGCACCGGGTCGGTGATCTGCTCGCGATAGTGGCGAACCGACCGGACGAAGAAGTCCTCGCCGTCGGGAAAGACCGCCGACAGCGCCGCGATGATGTGGCTCGAGATGAGATCCCCGCCCGCGCCGAAGTGGCGCGGGACGTGGGCGAACGTCGGCTCGAGGGCAAGACGGCGTACCGGGACCGAGGTCGTCATCCGCTCACGGTGTCACGACCGGCAGCGCACTGTCACCGTCAGGTGCGTCACACGACGCCTCGCGGCTGCCTTGTAGGTTCGGCCCATGACGGGGCCCGACCAGCCGGCGCCAGGCCGACGTCCCGGCCTGATCCTGTCGAGCTTCCTGCAGGCGATCGTCGAAGCCTCGCCCGACGCCGTCATCGCGGTGTCTCCCGACCGCCGCATCCTGGCGGTGAACCGCCGGTTCCAGCAGATGTGGTCACTGCCGGACTCGGCGGTCCAGATCGGCGAGATCTCACCCGTCTTCACCGCCGACCAGCGCCGGCTGATCGCCGACATCGAGGCCTACCAAGCGGCCCTGCAGTGGGGGCACGACCATCCCACGATGTCGCAGACCCTGGAGCTGCACCTCACCGACGGACGGACCCTCGAGGGGTATGCCGACGGCCTGGTCGACGACGACGGCACCTATCTGGGCCGGGTCTGGTATATGCACGACGCGACGGCTCGCCGGGCAGTCGAACGAGAACGCGAGGCGCTGACCGAGCAGCTCGCGGCCGCCGAGCGATCCCAGCGCTTCCTGCTCCGCGCCGCCGACGCGCTCGCCAGGACCTCGGGGTTCTCCGACACCTTGCAGGCGCTCGCCGAGGTCGCGGTGCCGACGCTCGGGGACCTCTGCCTGATCGACGTGGCCGTTGACTCCGGCGGGGTGGCCCGGATGGCGGCGGTGCACGCCGATCCCAGCCGCCGGGCGCTCGCCGACCGGCTTCGGTTTTGGCCACCGGATCCGGAGGGCAATCATCCGAGTGTCGTGGTGATGCGTGAGCGACGGTCGCACTGGTCGACCGAGATGGCCGAGGACTTCCTGGCAGCCACTACTCGCAATGCGGAGCATCTCGAGGTGCTCGGCGCTTTGGAGTTCCACAGCTATATGGCCGTCCCGCTGATCGCGCAGGACCAGGTGCTCGGTGCGGTGACGTTCGTCTCGTCCGGATCGCAGCGCGTCTTCGATGTCGAAGACCTCCGGCTCGCCGAGGACCTGGCGACGCGCATGGCTCTGGTCGTGGACAAGGAACGCCGCTACGACCGAGAGCGCGAGGCTTCCCACCTGCTGCAGTCCAGCCTGCTGCCGCGCCACGAGCTCGCCGTACCAGGCATGCAGGTGGCGGTCCGCTACCTGGCCGGTACCCGCCACGCCGAGGTCGGCGGCGACTTCTGGGACTACGCCGCTCTGGCGGGCGGCGAGGTGGCGCTCGTGGTCGGCGACGTCGCAGGCCACGACATGGTCGCCGCCGCCCAGATGGCACAGCTGCGAAGCGTCTGCCGGGCGATCCAGACCGACGGTCCGGCGGCTCTGCTCGATGCCGTCCAGCAGGTCTGGCAACACCTTGATCTCGATCGTCTCGCCACCGCGGTGTTCGCGAGGTTCGAACCGGCATCGGGACGACTACGACTGGCCTCGGCGGGGCATCCCCCACCGGTGGTGGTCGAGGCGGACGATGCCTTCGTCGTCGCGGTCGAACCGGTGCCGCCGCTCGGCGCACCCGCGACGCCCGCGGTCGAGTGGGACGGCGTGCTTCCCGCCGACGCGGCGGTCGTGTTCTACACCGACGGCCTCGTCGAGAGCAGCGAACGCGACGTCGACGAAGGCACCGCTGCCCTGATCGAGGTCTGCCGCCATGTTGGCCCGGGCGACCCCGAGGCCCTCGCTGATCGCATCCTCGAGGCGTTGACCACGCCGGACCGCAGTGACGACGTCGCGGTCGTCGTCGTACGCCGGGTGGGCGCCTCGTCGGCGGCACTGCAGTGAGCGAGCCATCCGTCGCCGGCGCCGCTCGCGACCTCGCCTCGACGATCCGGCCGCTGCGGCTGCCCGCGACGCCGGAGAGCGCAGTGATGGCACGGCACCATGTCGTGGATGCGCTGCGAGCCTGGGGTGTCGCCGACCTTGCCGAGGATGCGGCGCTGTGTGCCACCGAGCTCGCGACCAACGCGATCCTGCATTCGCGCGGAACCTTCACGATCTCGATCCGCAGAAGCCTCTCCGGCGCCCGGGTGGACGTCCAAGACGACCGGCCCGAGCGGCTGCCCGTCGTCGTGCCGGACTCCTTCGAGCCGCTGGACACCGGCATCACCGGGCGTGGGCTGATCCTGGTCGCCGCCATCGCGCGCCGCTGGGGCTACTTCACGACCGACGTCGCCAAGACGATCTGGTTCGAGGTGTCGTCGGACGAACCCGAGGAGCCGACGGCTCCCATCGTGGAGATCGTCGAGCGCGAGCGTGCGGCGCCGGCCTTCACGCTCCGGCTCATCGACATGCCGGTGCGCGCAGCGATCGCCAGCGGCATCCAGGTGGATGAGCTCGTCCGCGAGCTCCAGCTCGACCGCGCTCGCCTCGACGCGGCGGATCGTGACCAGCTCCACGCGCTGCTGGACCGCTCCGCCGGACCGCGCCTGGTCGGCCGGCAACAGGCGTTCAACGCCGCGGCCGAAGGCAAACAGCGGTATGCGATGGCACTGCGGACCACGTTGGCCGAAGCAGGGGCCCTCGCCGAGCTGAGCGCGCTGCTCGCCCGGCTGGCGACGCAGAGCGAGATCGAGGCGGCAGCGGTCGGCGCAGAGGTCCTCGCGCTACGGGAGTGGATCAACTCCGAGCTCGTGGCGCAGTCGGCCGGTGCCGCGCCGACGCCGTACCCCGCCGCTCACAGCGACCGGTAGAGACCGCCGTCGGCGAGGATCTGGGCGCCGTTGATGTAGCTCGACGCGTCGCTTGCGAGGAAGACCGCGAGACCGACCAGGTCGCCGGGTACGCCGATGCGGCCCATCGGGTTCATCGCCGCCGCCTGCTCCTTGAAGCCGGCGGGCCAGGCGAGCGTGATGTCGGTCTCGAACGCACCCGGCAGGATGACGTTCGCCCGCACCTTCGGCGCCCACGTCCCTGCCAGGCCGAGGGTGAGCGCGTTGAGCCCGGCCTTGGCCATCGCGTATGGCAGCTCCACCGCGGTCGGACGCAGCGACCCAGCCGTCGAGACGTTGATGATCGAGCCGCCGTCGGCGCCAGCCATCCGTTCGCCGAACAACGCTGACAGTCGGAACGGGCCGCGCGCGTTGACCGCGTGAACCTTGTCGTACAGCTCGGCGCTCACCGCGGGCAGGCCGTCGTACCGCGGCGACATGCCCGCGTTGTTGACCAGCACCTCGCAGTGCCCGAACTCGGCGTACACCGCGTCGGCCAGCGCGCTGCAGGAGTCCCAGTCGCCGACGTGGCACTGCACCGCGAGGGTGCGCCTGCCGGTCGTTTCCGCGATCTGGGCCGCGGCCTGCTGACACGCGTCGAGCTTGCGGCTGGCGATGACCACGTCGGCACCCGCGGCCGCGAAGCCGGCCGCGATCGCCCGCCCGATGCCACGGCTGCCGCCCGTGACGACCGCCAGCTTGCCGGCGAGGTCGAAGGACACGGCCTGCGCGTCAGGGGCGGACAACCGCGACGTCCTGCTTGCCGCTGTAGCTGCCGCCGGACACCAGGCAGCCTGCCGCTGTCGGGCAGGCGACGTGCTGCACCGGACTCGGCACCTTGATGCGCTTCGTGGCCACCACCTTGCCGCTGTGCAGGCGCGCGGCCGCCTGGTTGTTGATGCCGAGGCAGTCCGTCGCGTCCCAGCACGACAAAGCGGTCACCCCGGCCGCGTCGCGAGCAGGCTTGCCCGGCTTCCCGTGCGAGATCGGGAGCACGTAGGGCACCTGCGCGCCCTTCTGCAGGCTGTTGCCGACGGCGTAGCAGGTGGCTCGGCCACCGCACGACACGTCGACCAACGTCGTGAGCGACCGCGCCGTACGTACCTTTTGCGGTGCGTCGCCGGCGAACCCGACGACCACCCCGTGCTGGGTGCCGGTGGCCTGGCCGCTCTGTCCGACCGCGATGCAGCGACCACCGAGGCAGGAGATGGCGTTGAGGAAGCTCGCCCCGGCGACTCTTCTCGCGTTGGCGACCTCGGATCCGCGGTCGAGGACCGCATAGACGGCGTGCTGGTTGTCCGCCGACCCGGAGTTGCCGACCGCGATGCAGCGGCTGACCTCAGGGCAGGCGATCGCGTTGAGGACGTCCATGCCGCCGAGCGCGATGATGCCCGCCGAGTTCCCGTCGACCACCCAGCCGACACCGCCGCGGTCGGCCAGCACGCACGTCGACGTGGTCGGGCAGGCGATCGCGATGCCGTTCGGCGGCACGACCCGCGCCGGCCCGGGGACCCCGTTGCGGACCAGCGAGAGCCCGTACGGGTTGTAGTCCGTCTGCAGCGCCACGCCGCAGACGGTGTGCGTCACCGCATGCCCTCTGGGACAGCTCAGGTCGAACAGCGTCAACGCGTGCGGGATCGGTTTCGCCGCACCGACGGTGATGTGATGAGCGGCGGCGGCGGCCGCGCCGCCGGACGCGCCGGCTACGACGGCCGGTACGGCGAGCGCCAGGAGCCCGACGAGACTGCGCAATCTCTTGCCCACTCCGTGACCGTAGCGGGCATACCGCCTCGTTGGGCGGCTATCCGGCCGCCTCGACGGTCAGCACCCGGTTGAGCCTGGTCGCCGCGAGTATCCGCTCGATGCGCGTCGGGACGCTGCGGAGCACGAGACGACGGTCCTGGCGCATCGCAAGACGATGGGCTCCGACGAGGACCCCGAGGCCGCTGGCGTCGATGCGCTCCACGCCCCCGAGGTCCACGACCAGGTCGCCGGTGCCGTTCTCCGCGGCCGCCATCAGCACCTGACGCACCTCAGCAACGGTCGAGGCGGCCACCCAGCCGGAGATCGACACCGACCTGCCCGCCTCGTCGAGTGACACGACGACGTGAGCGGACCCGCCTCGGGGGGTCACTCGGTCCTGCACCACTTGCACGGATCAGCCCTCTCACGCCGAGGTCGTCCCCCTTCGTCAACTAAGACGCGCCAGCGGCCGCGAAGGTTGCCTCGATCGGCGAAACCGGTTCAGAGCAGGGTGTCGTCCGGCACCCGGCGGATGTTCGCGCCGAGACCGGTGAGTGTCTCGACGAAACACTGGTAGCCGCGATCCACGTGGAAGGCGTCGGAGATCGTGGTGACGCCGTCTGCGACGACGCCGGCAAGGACGAGCGCCGCCCCCGCCCGGATGTCAGTGGCGCGAACCGGTGCTCCGGAGAGCCGTTCGCGGCCACGCACGATCGCGTGATGCCCGTCGGTGCGGACGTCGGCTGCCAGACGTACCAGCTCGTCGATGAACATGAAGCGGCCTTCGAAGATGTTCTCGGTCACGAAGGCGACGCCCTCGGCGACGGAGTTCATCGCGATCGCCATCGGCTGCAGGTCGGTCGGGAAGCCCGGGTACGGAAGGGTCACGATGTCCACGGCGCGCGGCCGCGTCTGACACGAGACGGCGAACCCGTCGTCGTACGTCGTGATCTGCGCGCCGGCCTGTGCGAGCTTGTCCAAGGCGAGCTCGAGGTGCTCGTGACTGCCGCCGCGCACCCGGATGTCCCCTTGCGTCATCGTCGCGGCGAACGCCCAGGTGCCGGCGACGATCCGGTCGCCGACCACACGGTGCTCGACGGGGCGCAGCTCGTCGACGCCGTCGATCTCCAGGGTCGAGGTGCCGATGCCGCCGATCTGGGCGCCCATCGCGACCAGCATGTCGCAGAGATCGACGATCTCGGGCTCACGGGCGGCGTTGTCGATGACGGACGTCCCCTTCGCGAGAACCGCTGCCATGAGGATGTTCTCGGTCGCACCGACGCTCGGGAAGTCGAGCCAGATCTGCGCCCCTGACAGCTGCGCCGCCTCCGCGACCAGATAGCCGTGGGTGTTGTCGAACACCGCCCCGAGCCGCTCGAGGCCCATCACGTGCAGGTCGAGGGCGCGGGAACCGATCGCGTCGCCGCCGGGCAACGCCACCCTCGCGCGACCGGCACGTGCGATCAGCGGGCCGAGCACGCAGACCGAGCCGCGGATGCGGCGTACGTGTTCGTAGTCGGCCTCGTAGCCGAGCGTCTCGGGAACCGCGATCGCGATGTCAGGCGCCATTCCGGACACCTCCGCGCCGAGCCCGTGCAGCACCTCGGCCATGATCGGCACGTCGCCGATGTCGGGCACGTTGGACAGCCGAGTGGTGCCGGTCGCCAGCAACGACGCGGCCATCACCTTCAGGACGCTGTTCTTCGCCCCGGACACGGTGGCCTCGCCGGCGAGCCTGGCGCCGCCGACGACCTCGAACTGCTCCACGAGCGAAGGGTAGTTGCCGAATAGGGTCGAGACGTGAGCCCTCGCGAGCGGAAGACGTCTACGGTCCACCTCACGCGGATCTACACCCGGACGGGGGACGACGGCACCACCGCCCTCGGCGACATGAGCCGGGTGCCGAAGACCGCCCCACGGGTCGTGGCCTACGGCGAGGTCGACGAGACGAACTCCGCGATCGGCGTCGCGCTTGCCCTCGGCGACCTCGAACCCGCGGTGGTCGCGCTGCTCACCGAAGTGCAGAACGACCTGTTCGACGTGGGTGCTGACCTGTGTACGCCGATCGACCCCGAGCCGAAGTGGGCGCCGCTGCGGATCGACGCTTCCTATATCGATCGGCTCGAGGCCGCCTGCGACGAACACAACGCCCGGCTGGCACCGCTCGACTCGTTCGTGCTGCCGGCCGGTACGACGGGGGCGGCGCTGCTGCACGTGGCACGCACGGCGGCCCGACGCGCCGAGCGCGCGGTCTGGACGCTGCTCGCCGATGAGCCCGAGCTCACCAACGCGCTGACCGCGACGTACCTCAATCGCCTGTCAGACCTGCTGTTCATCCTCGCCCGGGTCGCCAACCTCACAACCGGCGACGTGAAGTGGACCCCTCAGGCCGGTCGGCGCTAGGCGTCAGGTCAAAGTCAAAGTCGAAACCAGCGATGACTGGAGGCCGGCTGGGCTGCTTGGTCGCGTTCCAGCCGCCGGTTGCGTCGAACGGTCGCAAATGAACGGTTTCAAGACGCCGAAACGGTTGATTTGTGACCGCAAGAAGCAAGTGGGCAGCGAAACGCAACCCCCGCCGGGAGCCATCCCAGTCAATGCTGCTTCTTGCTTTTGACCGAACGGTCAGCCAACGGTCAGGACTCGCCGCTGACCTCGACGGACTCCGCGAGGATCTTCACCCCGTCGGCGCTGACCGACAGGAAGCCGCCGGTCACGTTGGCGACGAGCTCGCCCTCGCCGCTGCGCCGAATGGTCACCGGAGCCTCGACCAGCACCCCCAGCAGCGGGATGTGCCGCGGCAGGATGCCGATCTCGCCGTCCATCGTGCGCGCGCGCACGAACTCCGCCTCCCCCGACCACACCATCCGGTCGGGAGCGACGAGGTCGACCTGCATCGTTGCCATCTAGCTCGACCTACTCGGATAGCTTCTTGGCGTTGGCCTCGACGTCCTCGACGCCACCACACATGAAGAACGCCTGCTCCGGCTGCTCGTCGAACTCGCCGTCACAGAGCCGCTTGAAGGAGTCGATCGTCTCAGCCAGCGGCACGAACTTGCCGGGGATGCCGGTGAACTGCTCGGCGACGAAGAACGGCTGCGACAGGAACCGCTCGATGCGCCGGGCCCGGTTGACGGCGATGCGGTCCTCTTCGGAGAGCTCGTCGATACCGAGGATCGCGATGATGTCCTGCAGGTCGCGGTACTTCTGCAGGATCTCCTGGGTACGGCGCGCGACCTGGTAGTGCTCGTCACCGACGTAGCGCGGGTCAAGGATCCGCGAGGTCGAGTCGAGCGGGTCGACGGCCGGGTAGATGCCCTTCTCCGAGATCGACCGCGACAGAACGGTGGTCGCGTCGAGGTGGGCGAACGTGGTGTGCGGCGCCGGGTCGGTGATGTCGTCCGCGGGGACGTAGATCGCCTGCAGCGACGTGATGGAGTGACCACGTGTCGAGGTGATCCGCTCCTGCAGCTCGCCCATCTCGTCAGCCAGCGTCGGCTGGTAACCGACGGCGGAGGGCATGCGGCCGAGCAGCGTCGAGACCTCGGAGCCCGCCTGGGTGAACCGGAAGATGTTGTCGATGAACAGCAGCACGTCTTGCTTCTGCACGTCGCGGAAGTACTCCGCCATCGTGAGGCCGGCGAGCGCGATCCGAAGGCGGGTGCCCGGCGGCTCATCCATCTGACCGAACACGAGGGCGGTGTCCTTGAGGACGTCCGCCTCCTCCATCTCGAGGTAGAGGTCGTTGCCCTCGCGGGTGCGCTCACCGACACCG